>JBFIGS010000010.1:0-24863 GCA_041602195.1 Sediminicola sp.
GTATTGTGGTGACCCTGATCCTATTATTTGTTTAATAGGTGAAGTGTTCGCTTTTTTTATATTTTCTTAACAACAAAAGAGTGATGCAGGGCATCACTCTTTTGTTGTTCTAATTCTGTTTTCAATTTTCTGTTAGTTGTAATGCATGGCAATTTGGGCCAACTGCCCCACAATCTTTACGGAATCCTTCATGGAAAGTTTGGAGCCATCGGCATGTATCCATCGTTTTAAAGGTTGTTCGCAGATCAATTTTTGTACTTTTTCTTTACCATAAAACTTTCTCATGCGCATAAAGATCTCCACATCAAACAACCAACGGGTAATAAATTTCTTGTTGAACATATTTGAGACTATCTCCCTATCCATAATTTTGGCACCACATTGGGTATCTTTAAAAGGCATTCCCAAGATCTTTTGAATGATTAGGTTAATGGTCATGCTGATGATCTTACGGGCAGATTCCTTAGTTATATCGGCTCCCATTCTACTGATGCGTGAACCACTCACAATTTTAAATTCGGAGTTTTCAATGGTCTGTACCAATTCATCAAAATCCCTGAAGTCTGTTGAAAGATCTGCATCTAAATAACCAATATAGTCAAACTGGGAATCTTGTGATAAGTGCAAAACGCCCTGGCGGACAGCCTCTGCTTTACCACCATTTTTTTCACAGTTGTAAATACTGATGGTATCCTCATTGCCTTTACGCAATTGTTCCAAAACCTCCAACGTTCCATCTGTACTGCCATCATTTACAAAGCATAGATGATATCCAAGATTTTTATGGGCAAAATCCTGAAATTCGGTACTGGATAACCGATCTTCCTCATTGTAGCAAGGGATGACCACCCCTACACAATACTTTTGCAACATTTGGGTATTGTTCCCTTTTTTGACAACCGCAGGTTTTGCTGTAGGGCCTAAAATTCGTGTTACCCTAGCTACTACTTCGTCCAGGCTTACCGGTTTTTTCATATAGTCATCTATACCCATATCAAATCCGTCCCCAATAATATTTTCATTGGTATTACCGGACATGACCAGAATGGGAGTTTTAGAATTTTTGTGGATACGGATATGCTTTACCACTTCTAACCCTGACATATCGGGCATGTTGATATCTACGATCACCAAATCTGGTTGGTACGTATCATATTGGTCTATTCCCAGTTGACCACTGGAGGCGGTCTTTACTTGGAATCCTTCCTCGGTAAGTCTTTTTTCTACTGATAACAAAATCAATTGTTGATCATCAATGGCTAAAATTTTCATAGGTTAAGTATTAAATTTTATTATTTGGTTGAATTGAATCATTTGGTTTGGATGATTCCTGAAACAAATCTAAGGACAACTCATGTTCATTTTGGGGTAGAAAGGGTCAATGGCGCTTTTGTGTAGTTGAATGGTTTCTCCCGTACGATGGCTGATAATCAGTGAATATCACAATATATATATCTTTATACTGTTATTAATCCAGTACGATTTAATCAAATGAATAGAACCAACATCTTACTAATTGTCGCCTTGTTCATTGGTATCGCATTTCACGGTTCTAGTATCTTTTTTACATTGGAATCTACCTATGATGCGTTGATCCATTTGTTTTTCGCGGACCATTATGCCAATAGTTGGTTTGAACCTTGGGATTATCGCTGGTATACAGGATTTACCGTTCAGGCCTATCCACCCTTGGTTCATCAATCCATAGCCTTATTGTCTTATATAGGCGGACTCAAATTTGGGATGTTTACAGTAGCCTTGTTGGGGATTGTGCTTTTTATTACTGGGGCCTATCGCTTTGGGCTTTTGATCACGGGTAATAGGAAGGTAGCTGGTTACACAGCCCTTTTGGCCGTCTTTTCTTCCACCTTTGTTGAAACCCTGCATATCTTTGGGCAATTGCCCAGTATTATTGGACTATCGGTTTTATTACATGCGTTGCCGGAGATTTATTCATGGATAAAGACAGGGAAATTAAAATATTTGGCCACCAGCCTTTCATTAATAGCGGTAACGGTCACTTCCCACCATGTTACACCCATCTTTGGAATGGTGTTTTTTGTTTTCCCTCTAATAGGTATGGTGATCATGGATGCGGCAAAGGACGAAGTGCATATCATGAAGGCAATCACTTTTAAGGTGTTTTTTAAAACCTTCAAAAAGCTCTTTTGGCGTATTGTTGGATTCGGTTTTTCTTCTTTGGTTTTAATAGTTGTTTGTATTCTGCCCTATTGGATCAATTCCAAAAAGAACCCAATCACACAAGTTCCTATTCCCCATGGTTCCCGGGATAATTTTTTAGAGATTACCTCTTCAGGGTTGGTTTTTTTCATGATTCCATGGGGGATTCTATTGTTCCTTTTGCCGTATATCTTTTACCGGTATTATAGCAAACGCTATTTGTTTTTCGGACTTTCCATTTCTTTGCTCACCCTTTTGGGGACGGGAGGGACAACTCCCATTCCGCTAAAACTACTTGGCAAAACCGCCTTTAATATTCTAACCTTGGACCGTTTTACCTTATGGGCCACCATAATGGCCTTGCCTATTTTTGGGGAATTTGTCTATAGAATGGTAGAGGGTGATTTAAAAATTAGGCTACAGGAACGTTTTGGTGCAGTGTATCACAGGTTACTCGGAGGCTTTTTGGCAGGTGGTATTCTGTTTATGGTCATTTTTACGATGAGCCTTGGCTATTTTAGACCTTCCCAACCGGATAAGATAAAAATGCTTCCCATTGTAAATTTCTTGAATCAGGACCAACACGATCAGTGGCGATATTTGCCATTGGGATTCGGTGATCAAATAGCTTGGCTTTCCGCCCAGACCAATGCCATGACCGTTGACGGCAATTACCATTCTGCGAGAAGGTTGCCAGAATTGACGACCCGTGCCATTGAGCGCCTGGAAAATTCTAAATTTAGGGGGGTAGAGGGCATTGGTTCCTTACAGCAATTTTTGACGGTACCGGAGAAATACAACCTGAAGTATATTTTTTCCAATGATAAGTTTTACGATCCTATTCTTTATTTCTGTGGTTGGCAACGATTACAACAATTGGAAAACGGGATAATGGTATGGGAAAAATTGAACGTACCACCCATAGCCAAGACCATTTCAAAAGAAGATGTAGCTACTTATTTGAAGATCATGTGGGGTATCATCCCTATCCTCACTATTTTACTGGCATTTATTATCAATATCCAATGGGGATGGTATAGGATTTTAAAATCCAAGTCGCAATCCCAACCGATCTATATGAAATACGCTATTTCTTATAATGGATTTAAGAACAAATTGATTACGATCAATCATATATGGGCAGGGGTGTTACTCCTTTGTTTGTCCTATGGAGCTTATGAATTTTATATCAAGAACAAAGCGCAAATATCGCCATCCAATGTCATAAATGCCTATTACGATGCGCTGGATTTTAAGGAATTTGAGCGTGCTTATTCCTATTTGGATCCCAATAGCGAGGTTTCCCTTTCCCAATACATGTTGGAAGTATCTGTGACCGATGGTATTTTGAGTTCGTATGCAAAACTGGACTCTATTGGCATAACCGTTTTGGAAGAAACAGAAGTAAGTGCCAGGGTGAGCGTTTCAACACAATGGATAACCCCTTTGGAAAAGATTGAAAAAAAATATGTCCATCAGATCAATAAACAAGACGGCAAATGGTACATACAGCCATCAACGATTGACAATGACCTTCCGCCAGATCAATTGTTTACCTCAAATGGCACTACTTTCTACAATCATGGCAGAAGAAGAATAACCACCCAACAGACGCACCATGAAGATGTACTGCAACAGCCAGTTTTGGAAGTTCTATCCGCTAAATTGGTAAAACTTAATGGGGGGTATAGTATTGTTGGAGAATTACAGAATATAGATAATGTGCCTGCAGATGTCGTCATCAAAGGAACCTTGTATAATGATGATGATAAAGAACTGGCTACCTATAATGCCAAATACCATATGAAGCATAAGCTTATGCCCAAGGAGACCACTACCTTTAAAATCAACTTTGAAGGCATAGCCTGGTCCTCCACAAAGGATACCATCCCCCCAACGTTTAATCCGGATGAATTCACGCCCATTGAATTAGAGGAGCAGCCGACAAAATTTAATCTACAATGCGCCGGCAATGTGGCCAATACGGATCTGTATAAGCAGGTATCCCTGCAACAATTGAATTTCAGGGAGAATCACATAAAGGGGGTTTTGTTCAATTCTGGGGTACAGGAAGTAACCATTCCCCAATTGCTGATTTCGTATTATGACAATGAAAAGGAACTTTTATGGGTGGACCATCAATTTTTAACGGATGGCGTTCGAATACAGCGAAAGCAATATTTTGATTATGTGCTCGAACATCTTAACAATCTGGAAGTAATCAACAGCAGTTTGGAAAATTGTTTTGTGAACGGATTGCCGAATTCGCAGATATCCAAAAAATTATTCCCTGATCGCAAAGACAACCATGGGAAAGATCAAATGCAGGAGTTCTCCGGGCAAGGGTACCAATTTATAAAATTTGAAATTAACAGTTATATAGGAAATCCCAAATAATTTGAAGCACATCACATACATATTACTTTTGGTTTTTATGATACAGGGATGCACTAAGGCAAAAGTGGAGCATACCTCTGATAATAGCCCAATTTCATTAACGACTGCCCAAGAAAGCTTTGTTGCCGGGCAGGTAATTGTTCTAAAATTTGAGGCTGCTAAAAGTAAAGGCCCGTTATTGGTCATTACAAATGCTTTGGGCACTTCCATTATTGAACCTGTTTTGAATGAAGGAGGAATAGAATTTCACATACCCTACCAGTTTACCCAAAAGGCGGGCTTATGCAAATGGCAACTTGTAAGAAACGGAAAAATTGAACTTTCAGGAAAGCTTCATATCATACCAGATACTGTAGATGGCAGGAATATCGAAACCTATTTAGGACCCCGAAGTATTACTGCCGGGGATAGAGATTTTACGATGTTGGTGGTGGCACCAACGGACCGTTATGACAATCCACTGGTTGACGAAACTCCAGTAACTGTCAAACAACAGTTTGAGGGTAGGATAGCGGAGGAGAATATCAAGATCAATAATTTAATGGCTTGGACCAATATTGGGGCTCCCCAAAAGTCGGGAAGAATCCTTGCCACAGCTTCTGTTGACAATAGCTATTCAAAAGAACTTACCACGATTGTATATCCTGCCAATGCAACAGATTTTACCATTGATTATCAAAGGGAACATTCCTATGCGGATGGCAACCAATCCATTTCTTTTTCAACGTCCAATATTACAGACCAATATGGGAACAAGGTAAGTGATGGCACCTTGGTAACCTTTATGGTGGAAAATGGGGCAGGAGCCCTATTGCAAACCACGGGGACCACTATTGATGGTGTAGCCAAGGCCAAACTACTTCACCCTTCCCAAAAAGACACTTGGACCATAACAGCATTTATTACCGGTGCGGCAAAAAGCAGTTCGATAGCGGTTGATTTTGAATCGGCGGTTACAGATTACCTAGTGTCTTATGACAATGATAAGCGAAGTATAACAGTTGGCCCTATAAAAAGCTTTATGGGGCAACAAATCCCCGACGGCCTAGATATCCAAACCTCCATTTATAATACCCAAAACGCCCTGTTGGAAACCAAACATACTACTTCAAAACATGGTTATGGGGAATTCTTTTTGAGTCCCGACTATTTTTTAAAAGGGAAGTATAGGATAGAAGTAGAAACGGCAGGTATCAATCAATCCCAAACCTTGGAAATTCAATGAAAAAGGAGTGGAACAAAAATATAGTTCGTGCAGGATTGATCTTATCCTTCTTGGCCATCAACGCCTTGATCTTGTTTGGAATCAGTTCGGTATTTTCCTATCTCAATATGGGGGCGGATAGGGCCGATATGCTTCATTTGGAATCGCCCATGGCGGAGGTTTATTTGCCTAAAATAGAATGGGCACGTACCAATAGTCTTGGTCGGCCTATGGAGGAACAAACCTTAAAGAAAATCCAGAAAGACTACTTGAGCGCTTGGTATGTGCGTAACCAAGCCTTTATGAATAATGAACAACAAGGTATTGCTGATTATTATACGGATAGCATCCGCCAGAAGATCTATAGGATCATAGACTTTAATAAAGCAAATGGTACGAGCGTAAAAGGCACCACCTTGAACCATCATCCTATCCTTGAGTTTTATAGTGCAGATGGTAAATTGGTAGTTTTTACTGATAGAAATGTGGTTTCCTTCAAACAGGTGTTTAAGGGCCAGACCTTGGTAAACCAGCAAAGGACATCAAGCTCCTTTAAGGTAATGATGCTTTTGGAAGATGGCTTTTGGAGGATCAGGCATATGGTTGAGATTCAAGAGCAGAAAGACAATGTTTCAGGAATAGAAGTTACTTCAAAAGAAAAGATATCGGAAATATCCAAGAGCAAAGGGGTCAATTATTATCCCAAGGATAGTCCGTGGGCCATGTTTGGGGCCAATTTTAATGAAAAAATTGTCGATAAGGATTTTAATATACTGCAAAAGATGGGACTTAATACAGTTCGGATTTTTGTGCCTTATGAAGATTTTGGAAAGGCCAAGGGTGACGAACAAAAATTGGCCAAATTAAAAAGAACGTTGGATATCGCTAGCAACCATGACCTAAAAGTAATCGTGACCCTTTTTGACTTTTATGGCGATTATGACATTCGGGATTGGACATTTACCCATAGGCATGCGGAACAAGTTGTAATGGCTTTAAAGGATCATGAAGCCTTATTGGCCTGGGATATCAAAAACGAGCCAGATCTGGATTTTGAATCCCGAGGAAAGGAAGTAGTATTGGCGTGGTTGGAACAGTTGGTGCTTATTGTTAAACAATGGGATAAAAATCATCCGGTGACCATAGGCTGGTCCAATCCCGAAGTGGCAGTTCAGCTCTCCGAAGAGGTGGATTTTGTTTCCTTTCATTATTACAAAGAGCTTTCCCAATTTAAAGTAGCATTTGATAGGCTACAGAATTCCATTCCGGATAAGATTTTGGTATTGCAGGAGTACGGTTATTCTTCCTATAATGGCATTTGGAACGGATATCAAGGGGATCAAAAAGATCAGGGCAGTTATTACAAGCAGATGCAGACCATTTTAGATAAGGAACATATTCCTTTTCTATTTTGGACCATGTATGATTTTGAGGAGGTGCCCACTACTGTGGTAGGATCTCTGCCTTGGCGAAGGGAACGCCAAAAATATTTTGGTTTCTTGGACTCAGAAGGGGAAGCAAAACCATCTTTCCGTTTTCTTGATTACAGTAAAAAGACTTACTAAGACCAACAAGAGTTAAAAAAATAAAAGGGGAAACGGTTAACCAGACCTTCCCCCTTTTGCACTTAACCTGAATAAAAATCGTTTATACTCTTTCTGTCTTGTGTTGTAATGCATTGGATATTTCCAATGGCAACCCTGTGGATTTGGTCTGTTGTATCGCCTTAAAATAATCGACATACATTTTTGTGATGGCCGACATAGGCAGGGAACAGGCAGCACTGTAATTGGTTTTGGACAAGTTGATCCTATGGTTGTCATCTGTCAAAATACGTTCTATTGCATCCGCAAGGGAAGCTTCGCTTTCAGGATCAAAAAACTCACCTTTGTATCCTTCTTCCTTTACAAGAATACTAAGATCCCCAAGATCTGGCAGGGCCACAGCCTTGCCATAACTGCCAGCTTGGTGCAATACTCCTGAGCTTCCTGTAGTTGAGGTATATGGGAAAACAACTACGCTACTTTCACCAAAAATGGTAGGGACATCTTCCTCGGCCACATAACCGGTAAAACGCAATTGGGATACATGTTTGTACTTTTCCTTTATTCCTTCCAAATACCCTGGGGTATTAGGGCTATCTGTGCCAGCTATCACAATTTCTATATCTTCTTTCGTTCTTTTTCGAATCAATTCCACGGCTTCTATTAAGATCTCTACCTTTTTGTAGGTGCCGAACTTTCCGAAGGCCATAACCTGCTTAGGTCCTTTTGGGATGGAATAATCCGGTTCCGGTGGGGTTTCAAAGGCGCCATGAGGTATCAAAGCAATATTTCTAGACCTGTATTTGTTTTCCAGTATCCCAACATATTTGCTAATGGTCACGGCAACAATATCAGATGCCAGAACAAATCTGGTCAACGTGGTACCAATAAAGTTGTAGGCCTTTTGCAACCACTTGTTTTTGGTTATTCCAGCATTCTCCAAATCTACCTGCTCCATTATATTATGTAGTAAGGAAATGGTAGGGATGCCTTTAAGTTTACAGATCATTGGCAATAATAGGCCCAATGCCGCTGGTACTTTTTTATCCCCAAATTTTAAAAATTGTAGGTTGAACAATACAGCATCCGGCTTTGTTTCAGAAATGGCGGAATTTATATGGAATACATTTTTATAGTTGTTGAAACTCCAACATTCCTTTACGGTGATGGTACACCCTTCTTCTTCAAAATAAAGATCTTTCTCTTCTTCAGTTCTGTCTGTAATCAATACAATCTCCGTTACATCTTCCTGAAGCCTAAAATGTTTTACAAGGTGATATCCGTATTCGGTTAGGGTGACTTTACTCGGAGGATAGGCTGTTACAATTGCTAATTTCATAAGGTTAAGTTTAAAATAAATATTTGGTTTAAATTCTTTTACAAATATCAGGCAACCTCCTTGTTTTAATGAGCTTTTCATGATGGTTGGCAGGTTACTGTAGACGAATGGGAATGGGGTTTCGATAAAGGAAATGTCTTAGGGATACTATATACATTACGGTATTAAAAAGCCCGAAACTCGGGGGATAGTTCCAGGCTTAACAATACATGACCTAAGCATAAGTAGGAACGTTAGATCAATTTTTTCTGTGTGAAATAGAGTAGTTGTGCCACCAATAAGGCCACCATGGCAATAATCTGTACCTGTACTACCATTTCCAGACTACTGTGAAAAAAGACCACTAATAGAATTTGTGAAAGTCCCAACAATCCGGACAATATTACCGGGATATAATGATCCAAGGATAAAAAGTAATAAGCGAAAATATTAGAGATGGCAAATAGGGAGGTGGCAAAGGCATACTGCCATAACAACCCGGCCATTGAGATATAGGCCTCGCCAAACATAAGTGATATGATCAATTCCGGAAATAGGTAACATGCCATAACTATACACACAGATAAGAGGCTTATATAACCCACATATTTAAATAGAATTGGGGCAGTAGGTTCTTCGTCTTTTTGTTTTTGTACCACGGTTGGTAACAACAACATCACGAACATCCAAGCTACAAAGTACACCACTCGGCCAATAAGTGCCAGGGAGGCATATAGTCCGGCATCCATTTCATTGAAATAATGCTTTACCAAGAGTATATCGCTATTGTTAATAATGATCTGCGTAAATTCATAACAAGCCGTCAATAGGATAAAATTGGATACCCTCTTTGCATTCTTTGGTTGTAATGCAGTTATTTTGGTGAATGAGATTACTTTAAAATTTGAAGGTATCAGTCCGAACAAGAAAGAAAGTGCAATACCTAGTGCTACGATAAATGCTGGCTGCCATGGCACGAACAGGAGAAGACCAAGAGTAAGCAGCAATCGGCTCCACATTTCGGTTTGGTAGGTGAGGGACAGCTTACGGAAATCCTGATTTCCCTGAAATGTTCCCCGATTGACGCTCATAAAAAAGTAAAGGGGTATGCCAATGCCAAAAATGATGAACATTGCAGCGTTATCTGTATTAAAGAACGACTGTAGGTCTTTAGAAAAGAAAATCATCAATACCCCGGTCACCAATCCAAATATCATGGCGAGTCTGTACATCTGGTTTCTAAAGTTCAACCATTCTTCACCTGAGAATATAACGGCAAATTTGGCTGTCGCCAATTGAAAGGTCATGCCCAAAAAAGAAAGGATAAGTAATAAGGTTACCAATAGGGCAGCTTCTGCAAATGATTCGGGACCCAGTAAACGTCCCAATATTAAATTGTAAATGTAATTGCCCCCGTTAACGAGAAGCACGCTGCCCATAAATAATTGTTCTGGGGAAACTTTTTTAAGTACAAGTCTTATGGCGGTCATGGTAATCTTTATTATTCGGTTTAATAGTTCAAATATCCTCAGTTTATCTCTCTATTATAGTCCGACATAGGTCAATGACAATTTGCTGTAGGTGAATGGACAGTATCGCACTTCCAGTTTGGGATCTACCGGTTTACCTTTATAAAATCAAAAGCATACTAATAAAAGCGGAATGAATTCGTTTTGATTATATGGTAGAAACCTTGACTTAACCTATGAAACTTACCAAACTACTTTTTTCATTCTTACTACTTTTCAATTGTGTACCGCTAATGTCACAAGAGCCCATGAAAGAAGGGTTTGAACATTTAGAAATGGGACGGTTCGAAGAAGCGGAATCTTTTTTCAAATCCTACTTGGTGGATCATCCGGGCGATAAAACGGCCAATATTTGTTTTGGGCGTGCCGTTGGGCTCAGTGGTGAACCCCAAAAGGCTACGGCGCTTTTTGCGTCACTTTTAAAAGAGTACCCTAAAGATTTTGAAGTACAGATCAATTATAATGAATCCCTACTTTGGGGTAAACAATACGATGCAGCCAAACCGCTTTATCAAAAATTAGTAAATGATTATCCAAATAACTTTGGTGCGATTCTGGGCTATGCCAATACGCTGAGTAATTTAAAGGAATTTGAATCAGCCTTAAAATGGATCAATAAAGCCATTGCCTTGGAACCCGAAAATGCAAGTGCCAAAACTTCTAGAAAATATATAAAGTTGGGCTATGCCAATGTCTTTGTTAATCGTCAGGATTATAATCAGGGCCGGGAATTACTGGAAGAGATATTTTTAGATTTTCCAGAAGATAAGGATGCCCTGTTAAATCTAGCCAACCTGTATTTGATTTCCAAAGAGGTAGACAAGGCCAAAAGCATTTATGGTCGGTATGCCACCACGCCCAGGGATTCTGTTGTTGCCTTAAACGGTATTGCTTTGGCAGAACATATCGGAGAAAATGAGAGGGAAGCCCTACAAGTAAGCTATAAGGCTTTGGAGAAGGTAAAAAGCCTGCAAGA
This sequence comes from Sediminicola sp., assembly GCA_041602195.1. Taxonomy (GTDB): domain Bacteria; phylum Bacteroidota; class Bacteroidia; order Flavobacteriales; family Flavobacteriaceae; genus Sediminicola. The sequence goes on from JBFIGS010000010.1 coordinate 11,150, forward strand.
TTCCATATTGACCGAACGAACATTGGAAAGGAACATACAAGCATTGATCTGGAACAGAAAATTCCAGAAGGCCAAAAAGCAGATCGATAGTCTAGAACAGCACTATGGACAACCCAATTGGATTTTGGCCCTCAAATCAACATTGGGTATGTATACCGGAGATATTAAAGGCAGCCTTGCCAATTATAATACCATATTGGAAAATGACAGTACCTCCTTTGATGGTAACCTGGGGAAGGCAAATGCTCTTTTTGCAACTGACAAAATATTGCCGGCGTATAGAGCCGCCTTTAAAACTCTTGACATTTATGAGGACCAAAAAGATGCCCTGGGTTTTATTGAAAAACTGAACATCCAACATACCCCTACCGTCGAAGAACACTTTGCCTATACCTTTGATAATGGTAAGAATATTGCCTTTTCTAGTAATACCAACATTCAACTCCCATTATCAACAAAGTTTAGGACCACCGTTTCTTACCAATATCGCAGTACCGAGAATACGGTGACACTCAATAAGGCTAATTCCCATGTGCTCTTGACCGGAATTCAATATAAACTGTTTCCAAAGGTTAATGTAAAGACCATTTTGGGTCTCAATAATTCCCGTTTTATGGAACAGGCCTATACGCAACCTGTTTTGGATCTAAAACTACAATTACAACCGTTTAAACTTCAAAATTTAGAACTGGGATACCAGCGTGAAGTGCAGAATTTTAATGCAGATTTAATTGAAAGGGAAATTGTGATGAACCATTTAGGACTGACCTATAACCTTGGGACCAATATTAATTTGGGTTGGTACACACAGTTGATGCATACCCAGCAAACAGATGATAATACCAGAAACCTATTGTTTACCTCTTTGTATTATAATGTACTGCGTAAACCTGCGCTGAAAATGGGATTAAATTATCAGTATATCACTTTTAAAGATCAGGTGCCTACGATTTATTTTAGCCCAGAAAAGTATCAGGCCGTGGAAGTATTTGCAGATTTGCGTGGTAAAATTGCTGAAAAGACCAACTATATGGTCAGTGCGGCATCAGGATTCCAAAAAGTGGAGGATAATGAAAAAAGTGCCATATTTAGGGCCGAGACAAGTCTGGACCATCAGTTTTCTAAGCGATTGAGCGCCAACGTATATGCTAAATACAGCAATATTGCTTCAGCTACGGCTGCGGGTTTTGAGTTTACGGAAATAGGCCTAAAGCTAAAGTGGTTGCTCACTAAAAAGCCACTTTTCCTTAAGAAGATAGTGGAGTAGGAAATTGGATCAGCTACTTGTACATAAGGTTGCCTAAAAGATTATAATAGATTCAATCTTCGCATTAATTCCGGTCTATTAGATCGACTAATAGGGACCACATTTTTATCGATCAAAACACTATTGTCTTCTATATCTATAATTTTAGTAAAGTTGATGATGTAAGATCTGTGGATCTGCAGGAACAGTTCTTCCGGTAATTTCTCCTTAATTTTCTTTAACGTATTATGCACGCGGTGAAGTTCCTTTTCGGTCTTTACATCAATATAGTCGCCTTTTGCTTCGATCAATAAAATTTCATCAAATTTTATCTTTATCAGTCTCCTGTCTATATTGATATACAATTCATCCCCTACAAGGGAATTGGTTTTGTTGGAATTTGTTTTGGGCTGCTGCGATAAGGAGTTTTTTACTTTATGAATCGACTTCTCAAAGCGTTCCTGGGTGATGGGCTTTACCAGGTAATCCACTATGGACTCATATTCATAGGCTGCAATGGCGAAGTTGGTGTCCGAAGTGGTCAGTACTATTTTGGGAGGGTTTTTCAAGGTCTGCACAAAATCAAAACCTGTAAAACCGGGCATATGGATATCAAGAAATATGACATCGACGGTATGCTGGTTTAAAAATTTAATGGCCTCAATAGCACTGGAAAACTCATCTATTACATCTAAATCGGGTATAGTTGCACAGAGCTGGTTTACAATTAACCTGGCGGTGGCCTCATCATCTACAATAATACAATTCATGGCTAGATAGTTTTAATGAAATCTTCAATGTTCTCCAAAATGGTTTTAAATTCCTCTTCAAGTGCCGTATTGGAATCATGAAGTTCTTCTTCGTATTGCACGGCAAGTCTATAGGATTTCTCCAGACCTAGAATATTTAGTTTATGTTTCAGTTTATGTACAATTTCCGAGGTTTCCTTATAGCGCTTGCTTGCAATATAACTAAGGTACTCCTTTTGTTCCAACGGAAATTCTGCCTTTATTATTGCGATGAACTTTTCCTCAAAGGCTTTATCTTCCCCTGCTAGTTTTTTTATATACAACAAATTTGGCCGTTCCTCCATCTTATTTTTTTAGTGTAAAATAAAAGGTAGTTCCTTTTCCTACCTCGCTTTCCAACCAAATTTTCCCTTCATAAAGGTCAACGATCTTCTTAACAATAGAAAGGCCTATTCCTGTTGATCGTTCTCCCTCACCAACAGATTGGAAGATCTTGAATATTTTTTCATGGTATTCCTTGGGGATGCCCACGCCATTGTCTTTGATGCTAAACTCCCAATGGGTAGGGGTTTCCTTGGAACTTATTTCTACCAATCCCTCTTTGGCATCAATGTGGACCACAGCGTTCCCGATTAAATTTTGAAAAAGCTGATGAATTTTGGTCTGATCTGCCCGGATTATGGGCAGGGGATTCATAATCAATATGTGAACATGGTCGGGGATAAAAATAATCTCCCTTATTTCATTTACCACGTCATTTAGGGGTACTTGAGTGTTTTCTAAGTTATCCCCTGTGATGCTCGAATACTTCAATATTCCATCAATAAGTTTGTCCATGGACTCTATTTTTTCCTGCATCATCTGCAAGTTATAGAGGCCATTGTCGTCCAACACTTCCTTGTAATCCTCATTCATCCATGTAGCCAGGGCGCTTATGCTGCGCAAGGGCGATTTGAGATCGTGGGAAACGATATGGGCGTAATCCTGGAGGCCCTGGTTGCTGGATTCCAGCTCCCTCAATAGTTTCTCTTTTTGCAATTGTAGTTGCTTTTGATCGGTTATATCCAGGTGTATGCCAATGGATCCTACCACATTTTTGAGATCGTTGTGCCTAGGGGCACCACTGATCAGCCAGTACCTGGGAGAGCCGTCCTTGTGGACAACCTCTATTTCATAAGAATCCGAATGACCTTCCAGCCTCTTTTGACTTTTTTCTTCGATAAGGGAAGAATTCTTAACACGCAATATATCGATGGCCTTTTGGCCAATTAATTCCTGCTCCGTAAAGCCGCACATATTGCAAAAGCTTTGATTGGCCATTTGGATGATGTCATTGTTGTCTACCTCTATCATCCCCAAATTCATATTGGCAATAATACTACTGTATTTATCTTTTTGTATTTCTAGATTCTTTTTATAATTCCTCCTAATGGTAACATCTTGGTAGGTCCATAAATGACCCTTGTAGACTTCATTGCTGAAAATTGGAATGTAGTCACGCTCCAGTATGCGTCCATCTTTCATTTCCAGAACATCGGACAGGACTACTTTTTTTTCTTTCAGTAACTCATCTATTCTGGCTATGAATCTTTTTTCGTTCTTAAAATATGGAGCATTCTGCTCAGCTGCCAAGGAACAATCAGCGCCTATTAAATTTTCGGGGAGAACAGGAATCTGGAACATATCGCAGAACATCTGATTGGTAAGGGATATCTTTCGATTTTCATCCTCCAATAAAACACCGGTCTGCAGATTCAGAATGAGTGTGGACAGGCGCTCTTCCGAAGCCTTTAACTCCGCTTCCGCTTGCATTTCCCTGGTTATATCTTCTATAATTGCGACTTGGTGACCTACTTTGCCATCCTTGTCCTTTACGGCACTCACCGTTGTTTTGGCCAAGATTGAGGAGCCGTCCTTTTTTATATATCTTTTGACCATGGAAAATTTATCCAACTTCCCACTGTTCATCTCAGAGATCAAGGAATTGGACGCATCCACGTCTTCTGGAGAGGAGATGTCCTTTACCGTGAGCTGCACTAGTTCCTTTTCCGAATAACCAAGAAGATTGTGAAATGTGGCATTGGCCTTAACAAATTTATCATGAATGGTCAACACGATGCCCAAGGGAGAGTTCTCAACAATGATATCGAGTTGCTTTTTTTGTTGGGCCAGTAATTCCTTGATTTCCATTTCCTGGGTGATATCCCTTAAAATTCCCTGTGCAGCAATAGGTTTTCTGTTCTTGTCATAGATCAGACTGCTATTGATCTGAACATATTTCTCTACACCATCCCTGATGATGATCTTTGCTCGGTAATTTCTCAAAAACCCAACCTTTAAAAGGGAATGGAAAGATTCAAAGGTATATTGCGCATAATCGGGATGCACTAAATTACCTAGGTTCAAATGTTCTTTAGAGGGGTCATAGCCCAGGAATTCCTTGGCAGAAGCGTTCATGTTGATGACATTGAACTCAAGATCCATCATTACATAGGGGTCTATGATATTGATAAAGACCCCATCCAATTCGGAAGCTTTCTCATTTAATAGATTTTCCAAGATATTATTGGATTCCTTTAAATGTTGGGTAGTATCATAAAGCTCTTTGGATTTGGCTTCAAGAATTTTTTCAGCTTGGATTCGCGCCTTTTTCTGGCGTTCCAATGCTTTCTTCAATAAAATTACTTCTTTACTATCCATTTTGGGTGACCTCAAATTTTACCTCTGTCCCATTGTCGTTCAAGAGTTCGTAGGCAATGAGCGCACTACTGTTGAAATGAACAAAACATTTTTCCATAAGCCCATGGGCCAGCCTATACAGTCCCCTTGAGGAAGAATAGATCATAGAAATTGAAGTATCTGTTTTCTCCAAAATTTTAAAAGTGGGAAGTTCCGCATCCGGATACAGTTTCTTTACATGAACATGAATATGATCTTCTATGGAGTACAAGAGCCCGATAGGTGAATTGTAATTTGTTATTACCTCTGGGTGAGCCTTGGCCAAACTATCAAAAAGATAGAGTCCAAACGTATAAATAAGGTCTCCCGAAGCCACAGAGGTTCTTTCGCTTAGCTGGGTGATCAAACTCACCATTTCATTAAACTCATACGTTCCCACAGAAGTATAGATCCCTTCGGAAGGCAGATCTGAACTTTCGATAATGTCGTCTACCACCTCCAATCCGAATTTGGATTCAACCATATCTAAAAACTCTGTAAAAACTATTCCTTTCATAAAATGAATTTGATATTGAAAGATAGGAATTTGAACGTCTTTTGAGAAAATATTGTTGTGAAACAGCTATTTCTGTTAGGCTTTTACCAATTCGTTGATTTCCCAATAGCCAAATACCTGCTTTAATCGATACTCATAATCCTCGTATTTTAAGGGTTTTATTACATATCCGGCAATCCCGATCCTATAGCATTCCAATAAATCCGCCCTGTTCTCAGATGTTGTAAGAATAATGGTGGGCAAGTATTTAAAGGATTCATCCTCCTTGAGGATTTTTAAAAATTCCAAGCCGCTCATTCTGGGCATGTTGAGGTCCAGCAGTATAATATCCGGTAATTTACTACCCGATCTTAAGATTCGCAATGCCTCTTCCCCGTTCTTGGCTTCGGTGATTTGGTGTTTGACTTGAAGTTTAGAAACTGTCCGGTGTAGTTTCATGGTTTCAATGGTATCATCTTCGATAAAAAGAATATTCATGTTTAAGGTTTAATAACTTCTCAATATCCAAAATAAGGATTTAAACAGAAGCCAAGTGTAGGTGAATGGCAGTTTGGTGTAGATGAGTGGTAAATCTAGTATGGTAAATGAATTGGGTGGAATTATAGATGTTCGTGATATTTCTAAATGGAGAATTATGTACTTGTTAAACAAACCTATACCATGAAAAAAGGGGGTGGATTATTTTGTCTATATTAGAAACTCAGTCTGAATATTTTTTTGGTTATGATGATCTATGCATTTAAACTTTTGTTAACTAGAACAATGAATGTTAAAATTTCGTAGTTTTGTACCTCTGATGAAAGATATAATTCGTCACATAGTAGCATTTGCAATGGCATTTTTGGTGCTGTTATCCACTATCTCTTTTACGGTGGACATGCATTTCTGTGGTAAACATTTGGTAGATTTCAGCGTGTTTAAAAAGGCGGAAACCTGCGGTATGTCAGCTATGATGGCCGACGCCATGGGTGAGCAGATGAATATGGACATGGATTGTTGTAGTGATGTCAATATTGTGCAACAAGGTCAGGACGATTTAAAAATATCATTTGAAAAGAGTTCTTTCGAACATCAATTGTTCATCGCCTCCTTCCTGTCTTCCTCTATTGATTTATTTGAAGGATTCGATAAATATGTGGTCCCTTTTCAAGAATATCCACCTCCCTTATTGGTCCAGGATCTCATTATCCTAGATCAACAATTCCTTATTTGATTATAAATTTAGAAGAATAGCCCACCAGCAAATGCTGATATTGGGTCAATCATCGTATGTCATCCTCTGACAGACAGAAGTCTAAATTTTTATATCAAATTCCTATGCTGAACAAAAGCATCAAATTTTTTATCGATAACAAGCTGGTAGCCGTGATGCTGCTCATCCTTTTTGTGGGATGGGGAGCAACAAACGCCCCTTTTAACTGGAATTTAGGTTTTTGGCCCAATGATCCGGTCGCCGTAGATGCCATCCCAGATATCGGTGAAAATCAACAAATCGTTTTCACAAAATGGGAAGGGCGGTCTCCTCAGGACATCGAGGATCAGATTACCTATCCTTTAACCACCTCCTTATTGGGGATACCAGGGGTGAAGACTATAAGGAGTTCTTCCATGTTCGGATTTTCGAGCATCTATATCATCTTTGAGGAAGATATTGAGTTCTATTGGAGCCGTAGCCGTATCCTTGAAAAATTAAATTCCCTGCCCAATAACCTGCTGCCGGAAGGAGTTAATCCCTCTTTAGGACCTGATGCCACGGGACTGGGACAAATTTTTTGGTACACCCTCGAGGGAAGGGACGAAAATGGAGCGGTAACTGGAGGATGGGATCTTCAGGAATTGCGAAGCGTTCAGGATTATTATGTAAAATTTGCCCTTTCATCAGCAAGCGGGGTATCTGAAGTAGCTTCTATAGGTGGTTATGTTCAGGAATACCAAATTGACGTGAAACCTGAGCTGATGAAGCAATACAACATTGGCCTTCAGGAAGTGGTCAAAGCCGTTAAGCAGAGCAACCGTGATATTGGGGCCCAAACATTGGAAATTAACCAGGCAGAATACTTGGTAAGGGGCTTGGGCTATATAAAATCCTTGGACGACATCAAGAATGCTGTGGTCAGTTCAACGGATTATACCTCCATAAGAATCAAGGATATAGCCAATGTTTCCTTAGGTCCGGCAGTTCGTAGAGGCATATTGGATAAAGAAGGGGCCGAAGTTGCCGGGGGAGTGGTAGTGGCCAGATATGGGGCAAATCCCATGGAGGTCATCAAAAATGTTAAGGATAAGATCAAAGAATTGAGTGCAGGTCTGCCCTCGAAGCAATTGAGCGATGGCCGTACTTCCCAATTGACCATAGTTCCATTTTATGATCGTTCAGAATTGATCCAAGAAACGTTGGGAACCCTCAACGAAGCCTTGACACTCGAAATATTGATCACCATATTGGTAATTATAGTTATGGTCTTTAATCTTCGGGCTTCCATACTTATTTCTGGATTGTTGCCCGTTGCCGTATTGATGGTGTTCATATCCATGAAGCTTTTTGGAGTGGATGCCAACATTGTAGCCCTTTCGGGGATAGCCATTGCCATAGGAACCATGGTGGATGTGGGGGTTATCCTGGCAGAAAATATTATTCGCCATATCGATGAAGACGAGGGGAAACTACCCATGGATGCCATCGTATATAATGCAACTGCTGAGGTGTCAGGAGCCATCCTTACGGCAGTTTTGACAACTATTATCAGTTTCCTTCCCGTATTCACCATGATAGGGGCAGAAGGCAAACTATTTAGGCCCTTGGCGTTCACAAAAACAATGGCACTAACGGCATCCATTATTATTGCCTTGTTTTTGATACCTCCCTTTGCAGCGTATCTGTTTAGAAAGAGAAACTACAAGATAAATTTTAGATATATCATCAATATAGTACTGATGGTGGTTGGCCTTAGCGCCATCATTATGGGGTATTGGTTAGGTGTCCTATTGATAGCTTTTGGAATTGTTGGTGTTTTAAAATTAAGGGGTTATCTCAATGACAAAAAAGCCAATCTTGTCAATATCTCTATCTCGGTAATCACAATAATAATTCTCTTGTCCATTTATTGGCGACCTCTTGGTTTTGATAGAGGTGTATTTATGAACCTGCTTTTTGTAAGTGTTATTTGCTTTGGTCTGTTGGGGATATTTTATGTTTTTCAAAAATATTATTCAAGAATCCTTGCATGGGCCTTGCAAAACAGATTGCTATTTTTATTGGTTCCTGCCACGGTATTGGTTTTTGGGATCTGGGTCATGAGAAATACCGGGAAGGAATTTATGACTGCCTTAAATGAAGGCACTTTCCTTCTAATGCCAACATCATTACCACATTCCGGAGTTGCCGAAAACAAACGCGTATTACAACAACTGGATATGGCAGTGGCCAGTATTCCAGAGGTGGAAACGGTTGTGGGCAAAGCGGGCAGGACCGAGTCAGCCTTGGATCCTGCTCCCTTATCCATGTATGAAAACATCATTCAATATAAACCGGAATATCTTTTGAACAAGAATGGGGAACGGCAACGCTTTAAAGTTGATAATGAAGAGCGTTTCCTAACCAAAAATGGGGGATATGTGGTTAATCCAAATTTGATAAAAGAAAGTGCTGAAAATCCTAATACATCGGGTTCTGTGACTTTTTCTGAGGTGACTTTAGAAAACCTAATTCCTGATACCTCTGGGGAATACTACAGAAATTGGCGACCAGAAATTCAATCTCCTGATGATATTTGGAATGAAATTGTAAGGGTGACGCGACTTCCTGGAGTTACATCCGCACCTAAATTACAGCCTATTGAAACTCGTTTGGTGATGTTGCAAACCGGCATGCGTGCCCCCATGGGCATTAAAGTAAAGGGACAGGATCTAAAACAGATCGAATCATTTGGATTGCAATTGGAAACCATTCTCAAAGAGACGGAAGGAGTAAAGGACGAAGCTGTTTTTGCCGATAGGATCGTAGGAAAACCCTATTTACTGATTGATATCAACCGAGATCAGTTGGCACGATATGGCATTTTGATCGAGGATGTACAACGCGTATTGGAAGTCGCCGTTGGGGGGATGACTCTAACACAAACTGTGGAAGGCAGAGAACGATACGGGGTGCGTGTACGTTACCCAAGGGAATTACGTGAAAATCCCGAGGACATCAAAAACATTTATGTTCCCGTTGCGAACGGGGCCTCGGTTCCTTTGAGCGAATTGGTAACAATACGTTATGAGAAAGGGCCTCAAGTCATTAAAAGTGAGGATACCTTTCTTGTGGGCTATGTGCTTTTCGATAAATTGGATGGCTTTGCTGAAGTCAATGTTGTTGAGAATGCCCAAGCCTTAATTGAGCAAAAGATAGCCGAAGGAGAGTTAATAGTGCCCAAAGGTATCAGCTACCGATTTACTGGCACCTATGAAAACCAGCTTAGGGCAGAAAAGACGTTGTCTGTTGTAGTCCCTTTGGCATTGTTGATTATTTTTCTGATCCTATACTTTCAGTTCCGATCGGTCATGACCTCTCTGATGGTCTTTACAGGAATCACCGTGGCCTTTGCAGGCGGATTTATCATGATATGGTTATATGGCCAAGATTGGTTTTTCAACTTTAATTTTTTCGGGGAGAACCTGCGGGAATTGTTCAATATGAAGGTCATTAACCTAAGTGTAGCCGTTTGGGTAGGATTTATCGCCCTTTTTGGAATCGCTACAGATGACGGGGTGGTGATGGCAACCTATTTAACCCAAACTTTCGACAAGGAGAAGCCCTCTACTATCACGGAAATAAGGGCTGCTACCTTGGAAGCAGCACAAAAACGCATTCGCCCGTGTTTGATGACCACAGTGACCACCATCTTGGCACTCCTACCGGTATTGACCTCCACTGGCAAGGGAAGCGATATCATGATTCCCATGGCAATTCCTATTTTCGGGGGAATGATCATCGATATAACCTCATATTTCATTGTTCCAGTTTTATATAGCTGGAGACAAGAAATTTCAAAAGGAAAACAAGCAAATTTGCTGCAGAATGAATCTATAATATAGGACAGATGAAATTTAATCATGTACATAAAGTAATGCTACTTTTTATGTTGCTTTTGGTCCAATTGTCTCAGGGGCAAAATTTGGAAAGTTTCTTGGAGCAGGCGGAAGCCAATAATCCTGAAGTGCAAGCCTTTGAACTTAGATATAATATCTCCAAAGAGAAAGTAAATGAGGTGAACACCTTACCGAACACCGAAGTAAGTGCGGGTCTGTTTGTGAGCGAACCAGAGACGAGGACCGGGGCACAGAAGGCTAGATTTTCTGTAAAACAAATGTTGCCATGGTTCGGTTCCATTACGGCAAGGGAAAATTATATCGCGGCCCTATCCGAAGTGGATTACATGGACATGGTCATTATCAAACGCAAACTAAGGCTATCGGTATCCCAATCGTATTACAGATTGTATGCGATCAAAAAACAGCAGGAGGTGCTGGCAGAAAATATAGAACTTTTAAAAAACTATGAAAAACTGGCATTGACCTCCTTGGAAGTAGGTAATGCCACAGCTGTGGACGTGTTGCGATTACAAATCAGACAAAATGAATTGCGGGCCCAAAAGGAAGTTCTGGTACTGGACTATGTTTCCGAAGAAAGTCTTTTTAACAACCTATTGAATAGGGAAGAGGAACAGCCAATTGATTTGCTGGATAATTTAGCTGTGATCGAGGAGCAGGAGGAGCTGATATGGGATGTACAATTGCATCCTGAATTGCTGAAATATGATAGACTCTATGAATCAGTGACCCAATCTGAAATATTGAACCGTAAAGAGACAAATCCTGACCTTGGTTTTGGGTTGGATTATATCCCGGTTGCGGAACGAAATGATATGAGTTTTAGTGATAATGGAAAGGATATCATCATGCCTATGGTAACCGTTTCCATTCCCATATTCAATTCAAAGTTTAAGTCCAAGACCATACAGAATGACTTACGGCAAGAGGAAATCAGTGCACAGAAAATGAATCAAAAAAACAAATTAAAAACGCTGTTGAGCAAGGCAATATCATCTAGGGAATCGGCCCGTATCAAATACAATATTCAGGAAAAAAATTATAGACAGGCTAAAGATGCTGAGGAAATATTAATTAAAAATTACGAAACGGGTACCATAAATTTTAATGACGTATTGGATATCCAAGAGTTACAGCTAAAATTTCAAATAAATCAAATTGAGGCCGTGAAAAATTATTATATGGAATCGGCCCTAATTAATTATTTGGGTATTAACGAATAGATAAAAAAGTAAATCAATTATAATAGTAAAATTAAAATCATGAAGTACAATATGTTAATGAAAAGGAAACAAAGTAATAATGCAATTTTGGCAGGACTAACCCTTTTGGTCATGACCGCATGTGGAGAGGAAAAGAAAAAGGCACCAATTGCGCCAGAAGCCTCGGCAGTGACAGAAATCAAAGAAGATGCTACAGCCATGGTTTCCTTTAACGATGATGCTACGGGCAAAATTTTTCAGGGCTACTTGGCTATTAAAACTGCCTTGACCAAGACAGATGTCGGGGGTACACAGACTGCTGCGAAGGCGCTTACCGAGAACTTGGATGAAAATCAAATGGAATTAAAGGGCGTTGCTCAAGAAATGGCTAATACGGAAGATATTGCAAAACAAAGAGAGTTGTTTGCCACCTTAACCTCCAATGTGGAACAACTGTTTAAGGATCAATTGGCCCAAGGCACCATCTATAAGCAGTTTTGCCCAATGGCCTTTAATAATACAGGCGGGTATTGGTTTTCAGAGGTATCAGAGATTAGAAACCCATATTATGGTGACATGATGTTGACCTGTGGGGCGGTTAAGGAAACCATCCAATAGCAGGGAAATATTTGTAAATCAAAGTATCTTTAGTGATAAGAGGATCAAATTGGGAAAACGAACACTTATTTAACGACAAACATAAAATGGAACATACGTATCAAATTCATGGAATGACCTGCAATGGGTGTCGTACTCATGTCGAAACAACTTTGCAAAATGTTGATGGTGTCGTTCGTGCCTCCGTTGATCTGGAAAAAGCGGAGGCCATTATAGAAATGGGTTCGCATATCCCTATCGATTCTTTTAAAACTGCCTTGGAAAAAGCCGGGGGGCACTATACGATTCATCCTTTGGGCGAAAAGAAAGTGATTTCTAAAGAAAAGGTAAAATCACCTACAGGGAAAGGCACTGGCACCTATTATTGTCCAATGCATTGTGAGGGGGATAATACCTATGACAAACCTGGTGATTGTCCCGTATGTGGAATGGATTTGGTGGAAGAGCAACGAATGGCGACAACAGTTACTCAATATACCTGTCCGATGCATCCAGAGGTGGTCAAAGACGGCCCAGGTTCGTGTCCTATTTGTGGGATGGATCTAATACCGATGAAACCTGATTTATCCGCGGAAGAAAAGAACTATAGGAAATTGTTAAAAAAGTTTTGGGTGGCCGTTGTGTTCACCCTACCCATATTTTTGATTGCCATGTCCGAAATGGTCCATACCAATCCATTGTACGATGTATTGGAGCTTAAATATTGGAATTGGATACAATTTGCCCTCTCTATCCCAGTCGTATTTTATGCCACTTGGATGTTTTTTGAAAGAGCTTACCGCTCTATACGTACATGGAACCTCAATATGTTCACCCTTATTGGTATTGGTGCAGGGGTGGCATGGTTATTCAGTGTGTTTGGCTTGGTCTTTCCAGATTTTTTTCCAGATCAATTCAAGACCGAAACAGGAACAGTCCATATCTATTTTGAAGCTGCCACGGTCATTTTAACACTGGTATTACTGGGTCAGGTTTTGGAGGCCCGTGCCCATAGTAAAACCAATTCAGCCGTAAAGGAATTGTTGAAATTGGCTCCCAATAAGGCCATAAGGGTTGTGGATGGGAAGGAAGAAGAAATTAGTATTGATGCCATTGCCTTGGGGGATATATTACGTGTTAAACCAGGGGATAAAATTCCGGTGGACGGATCTATAACGGAAGGCCGAACCACAGTGGATGAATCCATGATCACTGGTGAACCCATACCTGTGGATAAAGAAGAAGGAGATAGCTTGAGCAGTGGAACGATCAACGGGAACCAAACTTTTTTAATGAAGGCTGAAAAAATTGGAGCAGACACCTTATTGGCCCAGATCATTCAGATGGTAAATGATGCCAGTAGAAGCAGGGCCCCAATTCAAAAACTGGCAGATACTATTTCAGGATATTTTGTCCCAGTCGTTGTTTTGATCTCCCTTATTACTTTCGTAGTATGGGCCATTTGGGGACCTGATCCGGCCTATGTATATGCACTGGTGAATGCCATTGCAGTTTTAATTATAGCATGCCCCTGTGCCTTGGGGTTGGCTACCCCCATGTCCGTAATGGTCGGGGTAGGGAAGGGAGCCCA
>JBFIGS010000011.1:0-23901 GCA_041602195.1 Sediminicola sp.
GATGGGATCGTGTTTTCACCACAGTAGGGGGAGATGGTGAACCCAGGTCTTATTTTAAATACTTTTTGATAGCCCTTGCCGGTTGGTTCGTGTTTGATTATTTTAGGAAAAAGAAGAAAAATAAATAATCTGTCTTATAAACCCAACAAATGAAGCTACTCCTACACCCAGGATACTTTTTGAATATTGCCAATTTTGTGGCCATAGCCAAAAATGATATCTGTTGGGAGACTTCTGGAAATTATCAGAAACAGACCTATAGGAACCGATGCTATATAGCCACTGATAATGGCAGGCACCTAATGAATATTCCTATTCAACATGTTGGGGGCAAAAAGGGTAGACAAAAGTATAAAGATGTAAAAGTAGACAACTTTTACCATTGGCAAAGACAACATTGGCGTACCTTGGAAACGGCGTATAGGACATCTCCTTTTTTTGAGTTCTATGAAGATGATCTTGTGGGACTTTATAAAACCGAGCACACCTATCTACTTGATTTTAATTTAAAGTCGATTGAAGCCGTCTGCAATTGCCTTCAGATCCCAATGCCAGAAGAAAGAACTACGGATTTTGAAAAAGAACCATTGGATTATGTAGATGCACGACATTTGATCATTGCAAAAACAGATCCGCCCCTCGTTCAAAAACCATATGTTCAAGTATTCGATGACCGCAATCCATTTATTGACAACCTCAGTATTTTGGATCTTTTGTTCAACGAAGGCACTAATGCCCTATCTTATCTGAAAGATCACCAATTAGAATTCAAGGATGCTTAGATTCTTCGTGCATTACGGCATACATTTTTTGGTCCCTATAGCAATTGGACTCTTCCTCTATAAAGAAAATAGGTTTTGGGCAGTGTTGATTCTATTGGCAGGGATTCTTATTGATCTGGACCACCTTGTAGCTAGCCCAATTTTTGATAGTACGCGTTGCAGTATTGGATTCCACCCTTTACACTCGTATTGGGCCGTTATGTTTTATATAGGATTTTTATTTTTCAAGAAAACTCGGATCGTGGGCCTTGCCTTGTGTATTCACATTATTGCGGATACGGCTGACTGTCTACTGATGTAGTTACAATTTGATGGACGCCATTACAGGGAAATGATCGGATAATTTTACGTCGTAATTTTTATGTCCCAGCACCTCCATTCGCTTGTCTACCAAAATAAAATCGATTCTTAGCGGTAAAAACTTAAAATTATAGGTACGTCCGTAACCTGAACCCATTTCCATAAAACTGTCTTTCATATCACCTTTGATATCATAATAGACACTTGAATATTGGGAGTTGTTAAAATCTCCGCAAATTATTTTTTTATGGGAAGTTGTTTTACTGTGTTCTAAAACAATTTCGGCCTGTTCTTGTTGCTTGACAAATGAATTGCTCAGTCTTTTTAGAAGTTTTTGTGATTCTTCCCTACGTATAGATCCGGGTCGCACCCTTAGGGATTGGAGGTGTAAGTTATAAATACGGACAGTATCCGATTTTACAACGATATCAGCAAATAAGGCGTTATTACCACTGCTAGGAAAGTTGAGAGATCCCTTATTGGTTATCGGATATTTTGAATAAATGGCCTGAATTACCTTTCCACTATAAGCACCAAATTCAAAATTCACATGCTTGTAAGGATATTGCTTAAAGTCCTTACTCCTAATTTTTGAATAGTCAAACTCTTGAAAACAGACAATATCCGCATTTTCTTCTTTAATAAACTTAACAATACTATCGCTTAATTGGGGGTTAGCTTTTCTTGAATTACCATGAAAGGACTGTGTATTAAAAGTTAGAATACTAAGGCTTTTTTCTTCAGATTCTGGCGTGGCTTCAAAAAATTTAATGAAGGTTCCCAAGGAAAAGTATCCTATAATGAGTATTACAAATGATAACCAAAACTGTCGCCTTCCTTGCAATATCCAATAGCCCAGGAAGAGTATGTTCACCAATACGAGGTAAGGAACAGCAAGACTAAAAATAAATAGGAATGAAATTGATCGAAGGGAAATATGCGGCACTATACAAGAAATCAAAAGCAGCAGTGCCACAATTGAATTCAGAAAAAAAACGAATTTATTTAGTACAGATAATTTTCCCACAATTAGCGCTATTCTTTACCTGCTTTGAATAGAAAGTCCTTCTCCGATTTTGATAGGCTCTCATAACCAGATTTACTTATTTTATCAAGTATGGCATCTATCTTTCGTTGCCTGCTTTCCTTATCGTGGTCTACTGTGGCATTTACGGTGGACTTAGCCTTACGGTAAACTGTTTTCAATGGAGCTTTTTTCGACTTCTTAAAGAGGTTGGCAAAACTATCCACTAGTCTAGAAAATCCTTCGCCTATATCCTTACCTTTCACCAATTGTCTGGCATAGACATATCCAAGTAGTGCACCTCCCAAATGCGATAAATGTCCGCCTGCATTACCTCCGGTAGGAATCTGTATCAAATCCACCAAAACAAAGAAAACGCCAATGTACCAGAGCTTAACGTTAAAAAAGATAATCCTCACCTCTTGGTTGGGAATATAGGTACACACAAATATCAGAATAGCCGTTACCCCTGCAGAGGCACCTATCAAAGAAGTATTGATCCCCAAAAATGCAGGGAAAATATTATAGCTCAAAAGAAATAGGAGTCCGCCTAAAATAACGCCCAGGAAATAGACATTGATGAATCTTTTGGGACCGAAAAGGTTTAAAAAAATACGGGATGCAAAATAAAGCATAATCATGTTCCAAAAGATGTGACCAAGTCCTGCATGAAAGAAAGAATAGGTAATAATGGACCATGGCTGTACCAAAAAATCAAAAAAATCTTTGGGCAACTCAAACCATTGCATCAACGTATTTGACGACAATTGAAGTAAAAACGTTAGCAAGCCATTAAAAATAAATATCACCACATTAATGGCAATTAATTTTTCAGCGATACTCAGTCTTGCAAACTGATATTTTAAATTACCTGTGTTCATAGCTAATCCCAACGGTTTTTGTTAAACTGGTTCTTTTTCCAGTACCACATCATGAGAAAACCAATCAACGCACCACCAACGTGTGCGAAATGTGCTATTCCACTTCCAAAGATAGCATAACCGGTAATCCCTGAAAATAAATCCAGACCTATTAAAACAGGAATAAAATATTTCGCCTTAATAGGAACAGGTAAAAATATTAAGAATAGCTCGCTATTGGGAAATGACATCCCAAACGCCACCAACACTCCATATATAGCACCAGAAGCCCCTACAGCAGGCGTATTGAAGGCACTTAAGAAATTATCAATCGTACTTTGGGGAGCTAGGTTGTACCAATCCGGACTATATTTTCCACTTGAAATTATCTCAATGACTTGGCTCCTTGTAATACCAGAGTTTACCAGAACATCCATGCCCTCATTAAAGTAATAATAGTTCACGGCTGTATGCAAAAGTGCCGATCCCAACCCAGCAGAAAAATAGAAAAAGAAGAATTTATTTCTACCCCACATTCGTTCCAGAGGCGTACCAAAAGCCCATAAGGCATACATATTGAACACAATATGCATCAACCCTCCGTGCATGAACATATGGGAGAGAATCTGCCACAGTTCAAAATTTGCATTTTGGGGAAACCAAAGTGAAAACAACCTGTACATTTCTTCGCCGTACAAAGAGGTGGCCACAAAAAACAATACATTAATTATTAGTAAATGCTTTATAGCATCAGTAAGTCTTCCCATTTAAATAAATTTTTTATCAATATCGTTTTCTGTGATCGTAATATAAATCGGCTTGTTGAAAGGGCTCACTTTGGACTCTTTGCAGGCGAACAAATCGTTCACCAAGGCCAGTTGCGAATTTTTGTCCAGCACCTCCCCAGTCTTTACCGCCAGGGTCTTACAGAGGGTTTTTGAAAGGATATCTGTCTGAGAAAAATTATCACCTGTAACATCCTGTTGGTAGTCTGCAATCAATTGATCCAAGACCATTCCTACCTCACTTTCTGCAACCAACAAAGGAACCCCGGTAATTTCTAGCACTTCCTTGTCTGCTTTACCAAAACCGAATCCTATGGTAGCTAGACTTTCCTTTATCTCCTCTATTATTGCCATGTCTGAACTAGAGAAGGACAAGGTCAATGGGAATAATAATTGCTGGCTTACCGCCTCTTTTATGGTAATATTTTTTAAAAATTTCTCATAAAGTACACGTTGGTGTGCCCGGCTTTGATCTATTACGACCATTCCAGAAATAATGGTGGTCACAATGTACTTCCGCCTTAACTGAAAAGTGGTGGTGGTGGACTCCAATACTTCCTGACTACCATCAAAAATGGAACCCGTTATACTATCAGATTCAAAACTTACACTCGAGAAACTATCTTCTTTCCCCACTTTGGATTCCAATCCTACATACATACTTTCCCATCCTTTGGTACTCTCCTTTTGATGGGAATTCCTAAAACCTCTCTGCATTTCCTCTTTAAAGGGGTTGAATCCTGAATCCACAACCACTTTAGGTAGTTCTGCAGCCCTATTTTTAAAGGCATAAGGCGTTTCCAAATTAAGATCTTGATCAAAATCCAATGCAGGGGCAACATTGAACTGTCCCAAACTATGTTTTACGGCAGACCTCAATAAGGCATACAAGGTATGCTCATCATCAAATTTGATCTCGGTTTTGGTAGGATGGATATTAATATCTATGGAAGCTGGATCCACTTCTAAATACAAGAAATAACCTGGGTGGTTTTCAGATTTTATGAGTCCCTCAAACGCTGCCACCACGGCATGGTGGAGATAGGGACTTTTAATAAAGCGGTTATTGACGAAAAAGTATTGCTCTCCTCTACTCTTCTTGGCAAACTCAGGTTTCCCAATGTAGCCGGAAATTTTCACCACCTGTGTCTCTTCTTCAACAGGAACTAATTTTTCATTGGTCTTACTGCCAAAAATATTGACAATCCGTTGCCTATAATTGCTTTGGGGCAAATTGAACAATTCGCTCCCATTGTTGTAAAAATAAAAATGAATGGAAGGATGCGCCAAAGCTACCCTGTGAAACTCATCGGTGATATGCCTAAGTTCCACACTATTGGATTTTAGGAAATTTCTTCGGGCGGGAATATTGAAAAAAAGATTTTTTACCGCAATGGAAGTTCCTTTTGGGGTAACAATCACTTCCTGAGCCGTAATTTTACTCCCCTCTATTTTAATATGGGTACCTACTTCTGTATTGGAAGGCTTGGTCTGCAGTTCTACATGGGCTATTGCCGCTATTGAAGCCAATGCCTCCCCCCTGAATCCTTTGGTGCTCAGGTTGAACAGATCTTCTGCACATTGAATTTTTGAGGTAGCATGCCTTTCAAAACTGAGTCTGGCATCGGTATCACTCATTCCAACACCATCATCTACCACTTGGATCAGGACTTTACCTCCATCCTTAATAATAAGTTTAATGGATGTGGCCCCTGCGTCTATGGCATTTTCCATCAACTCTTTAACTACTGAAGCTGGTCTTTGAACCACCTCACCGGCAGCTATTTGGTTGGCAACATGATCTGGTAAAAGTTTAATGATATCGCCCATTAAAAGAATATGTCTATTTTACCATATTTTACTGCGGCATAGGCAAATATCAAAAGAAAGATAAGAATAACGAAAAAACGAAGCCTACGGTTCCTATCACTTCGAGCACTTTTGATTGTTTTCCAATCATCCCGGTAGCTCTTTTTTCTGTAGCCGGCAAAATACTCCCCGTCTGGTTTTGCTTCTTTTGACTTCCTTAATTTTTCTATACGCTCCTTGCGCTCGTTATAATAACGAGGAGAGTAATTATAGGATTTATTCCTACTTAATTTAAAAAGCGAACGGAGTCTCATATTTATCTTTACTATCTTCAAAAGTACTGAAAATAGGGCAAAATGGCCGAATGTAGATGCTAAAAATTGTTAACAACCCAGAAACCTTGAATCATAGCGGATTGCCATTTAAATGGGGTATTTACAACTAATTAACCCAGATGTTTTCCCAAAAGAAAGATCACTAAATAATTAGAACTCTGATTTAGTTGCCCAGGGCAGCCATCTTAATAGCGGCAATAGCAGCTTCCGAGCCCTTGTTTCCGTGAATTCCTCCACTGCGATCAATGGCCTGTTGCAGGTTATTGTCGGTCAACACACAAAAGATAACAGGTGTATCTGTAATTACATTTAGGTCCTTTATCCCTTGGGCCGTAGCACTGCACACAAAATCGAAATGCTTTGTCTCCCCTTGGATAACACTTCCAATGGCAATTACGGCATCCACATTTTGGGTAGCAATCATTTTTTTGCTTCCAAAAACCAATTCATAACTACCAGGAACATTCCAACGAACAATATTATCCTGTGAGGCACCACAATCCAACAAGGCTTCCATGGCCCCGTTGTATAAGCCTTCAGTTATTTCCGTATTCCATTCAGAAACAACAATCCCAAACCGAAAATTCTTCGCGTTTGGGATTGTAGCTTTATCGTATTCCGATAAATTCTTATTAGCCGTGGCCATTATTTATTGTTTTTGGGACTTTCCGATAAAAACGTCTATCGTTCTGGCTTCATCAGAAGAAGCATAGTCATCCTTAATTCTTTGAAAATATTCCAGAGCCTTATCACTCTGGTTTAATTCCAAAGCTGTAATACCTGCCTTGTACAAGAATTTAGGGGCTGTAAAACTATTGTCACTGTGTGCTACAGCTTTCTCATAATAAGAAAGTGCATCTTCAGGTTGGTTCAATTGAACGAAAGCATCTCCAAGTCCTCCTTTTGCAAGAGCACCCAAGATAGCATCATCCGAAGAGAAATCTTCCAAATGATTGATTGCTTCCTGATAGTTCTGCATGTTCAAATAAGCCATCCCTGCAGAATAGCTTGCAACATTGGCGGCCTTTGTTCCACTATATTCCTTTATAATATCCAAAAATCCGTATTTTCCTTCAGCACCATTAAGTGAAAGGGTAAACAATGAATCTCGCTCTGTAGTGCTGTTCAATGCCTGATCAAAATATTGCTGCGGATAGTACATTTCATTATCTGCACTCGCCTCCATTGGTTTGACCACAAATTGATTGTAGGCCAAATATCCTAAAACGGCAACTGCGACTACACCAATAATGCCTAGAATGTAGTTTTGATTTCGTGAAACCCACTCTTCGGTTTTGGAAGCACTTTCGTCCAGAGTACTAAAAACTTCCGCGGTTGTACTGTTCTGTTCATCCAATTCAATCTCTTCAGCTTTGTTCTTTGGTTTGTAACCTCTCTTATTGTATGTTGCCATTTTTAAATTTATTGATCGCGCAAAAATAAAGTTTTTATTGAAATCCGAAAGGTTATTTATTCGTTATTTTTCGATAATTTGCACGATCCTTAGCTATTGAAAAATAAAACTGTTACCTCTCGGAATGTTTCTGAAAAAATTAGCCCTTATTAATTACAAGAATTTCAGCTCCCAAAACTTCGAATTTGATCATAAGATAAATTGTTTTGTAGGGCCTAATGGAATTGGCAAAACCAATATTTTGGATGCCATTTACCATCTATCTTTCAGCAAGGGCTACTTTAATCCGGTGGCCACCCAAAATATAAAACACGGGGAAGATTTTTTTGTCATTGACGGAGAATACGAAAAGGACGGTAGAGAGGAAAAAATCATCTGCAGCCTCAAAAAGGGCATGAAAAAGGTTGTGAAACGCAACGGGAAAGCCTACGAAAAACTTTCGGACCATATCGGATTTTTACCTTTGGTCATTATTTCACCGGCAGATCGTGATCTTATTATCGAAGGTAGTGACACCCGAAGAAAGTTCATGGACGGGGTCATTTCCCAATCGGATAAGTCATACCTATCCTCCCTCATAAATTACAATAAGGTATTGGCACAGCGAAATTCCCTTTTGAAATACTTTGCCGCCAACCATACTTTTGACCGTACTACCCTTGCTGTATACAATGAACAATTGGACAGGTACGGTACTGAAATCCACAAAAAAAGGGTGTCCTTCCTAGAAGCGTTCATTCCTATTTTCAAGGAACAGTACGAAGTGATCTCTGGAGCTAAGGAAGAGGTTCATATTAATTATGACAGTAAATTATTGGAAGATGGTCTGCTTAATTTATTGGAAGGCAGCCTAGACAAGGATAGGGCCTTGCAATATACCTCCGTTGGGGTCCACAAGGACGACCTCAACTTTGAAATTGAAGGGTTTCCAATTAAAAAATTTGGCTCCCAGGGACAACAGAAATCTTTTCTGATCGCATTGAAATTGGCCCAGTTTAATTTCATAAAGACCCAGGCAAAAACAACCCCGATCTTACTTTTGGATGATATTTTTGACAAACTGGACGAAAATAGGGTGGCACATATTGTTTCCTTGGTAGATGATGATTATTTTGGTCAAATATTTATCAGCGACACCCACGCCGACCGTACGGAAGAAGTTGTGAAAACCATTCATAAGTCGTATAAAATTTTTAAATTATAGCATGAGAACAATCCTATCCGTCTTCGCTTTTATATGCCTACTTAGCTGCAAGCAGAGCATTTCCGAAAGTGATCTCACCAAACTAAACGGGTATTGGGAAATAAGCGAAGTGGAGTTTCCGGATGGCACCACAAAAGAATACAAAGCCAATACCACCATAGATTTTATAGAAATAGCAGGTTTTAAGGGGTTTAGAAAAAAGGTGCAGCCCACCTTGGAGGGCACGTATTTTGCCAATGATGATGCAGAATCGTTTTTGATCCTACAAAAGGAAGGCTCCTTTGAGTTGCATTATAAAAACAACTTGAGCGAATGGAATGAGCTTTTGACAGCCCTATCGGATAATTCCTTTTCGGTAGTCAATAAGGAAGGCATCACCTATCGCTACAAGAGGTACGAACCCATTAATATTAACAAATAATGGCCAAAAGAAAGAACGACAACATACCCTTAAGTGAAGCATTGCAAGAATTCATCAAAGTGAATAAACTGCAGAACGGCATGGATAAGGTGAATGTTCGGGAAGCTTGGGCCAATCTTATGGGAAACGGGGTAAACAACTACACCACATCCATTGAATTAAGAAATGAGACGCTTTTTGTTTCGCTCTCTTCCTCCGTACTCAGGGAGGAATTAAGTCATGGAAAATCAAAAATAATCACCTTGATCAATGAGGAGCTAGGAAAGGAATTGGTAAAAAAATTGGTCTTGCGATAATAAAAAAAGCCTACAGGAAATTCCTGTAGGCCCATAGTATATCTTTGTATTCTACTAGTAGATTTCTCTTCCTGCAAAATGAAAAGCACCTTCTATAGCTGCATTCTCATCGCTATCCGAACCGTGCACTGCATTCTCTCCAATTGAGGTTGCAAACAATTTACGAATAGTACCTTCAGCTGCATCAGCAGGATTTGTTGCCCCGATAAGAGCTCTAAAATCTTCAACTGCATTTTCTTTTTCCAAGATAGCAGCTACAATTGGACCTCTGGTCATAAAGTCTACCAATTCTCCAAAAAATGGACGCTCTCTATGAACACCATAAAATTCTTGTGCATCCCTTAAGCTCAATTGTGTGTATTTCATAGCCGCAATTTTAAATCCTGCAGACGTAATTTTCTCCAAAATTGCACCGATATGTCCATTCTCAACCGCATCGGGCTTAATCATGGTAAATGTTCTGTTTGTACTCATCTTCTTTTAAATTTTGCGCAAAAATACGCTTTATTCATTAACCCGCAAGCCTTAATAGCTTTGTTCTAGTTTCCCAAGCAATTCTCCATTGTCCCCAACCATCTTAAAAATCACCAATCTTTGATTAAAGTCGAAATTTAATAGCCCAAAACTTATCTTGTTAACTACCTCTCCCACTCTAAATGGATTAGGTTCCCCCGAAAAACTTGAATAAACATGGGTAAGACCACTACTGGTGAAATCTATCAAGGGATAAGATAGGCCATCAACATTTGTCCTGGAAAATTCCGATATGTGTCTATCTCCACTTAAAATAACCACTCCCTTTGCATTTGAAGAGACTATCAAACCTTTCAAACGGTCTACCTCATGAGGAAAATTACCCCAGCTTTCAAATCCATGCTCATTGGATAAAAACTGAATACTACTGACGATGATATTAAAATCTGCTTTTGAATTGTTCAATTCATTTTGCAACCAGGCCCATTGGGCAGGCCCCAGTACCGTTCCTTGTCCATAAACATTTGGTTTAGTTCTCTTTTTTGTATCCCTGTCCGGGGTCAGGGCGGTTCTAAAATATCTGGTATCCAAAACGATGATCTTAATATTTCCTTCAGGCATAGCATAATCATGACTAGCATATATACCTTCCCGTGATCTTCTGGGACTATCCATTGGCACATCCATAAAATCCAGAAATTCCTGTTGACTCCATGTTTTTCCTTTGAACTCTACTCCCCCATCATTTAAACCATAGTCGTGATCATCCCACGTACCAATAACTGGTATTTGGGTTTTTAAGAAGGCATATCCTTCTACCCTGTCTTGTTCCAAATACATTTCCCTTAATTTTTTTCTATTATCCGTATCTGCATAGATAATATCTCCCCCCCATATCCACACATCTGGATTGGCGGCAATTATATCATCCCATAAAGGATTGTTCAAATTACTCTTGTTACAGGAACCAAAGGCAATGGTGAAATGGGAAACCGTGGGCTGCAGCAAATTGGTAGTAGTAGCTGTTTTACAACCATTAAACAGAAGAATTAAAATAAAATAATACACTATTTTACCCATGTAGTATTGTTTTAAAAACATACTCAAAATTAAGGCTTTTAAGAATAAGGTCTATATGATAAAATTGTATCTTTGCGCCCATGAATTTGAAGGAAATAGAAGCTACTGAGGCATTACTCTCATCGCCACAAAAAATTGTAATAGTACCACACAAAAACCCCGATGGAGATGCTATCGGCTCAACTTTGGGCCTTTACCACTATCTTAAAAACAGAGGTCAGGATGCAACGGTGATTTCACCAAACGATTATCCCAAGTTTTTAAAATGGATTCCCGGTAATGAACAAATCGTAAATTTTGAAAAAGATTCCAATCGCGCCAAACAACTCATTTCAGAGGCCACTATAATTTTTACACTGGATTTCAACCATCTGGGAAGAATAGACCAAATGCAACCCTATTTGCAAGAGGCCAAGGCAACATTTATCATGATCGACCATCATCAGGCTCCTGGTGACTATGCAGAAATCATGTATTCCGATGTAAGTATGAGTTCTACCTGTGAAATGGTATACAATTTTATAGAATTCTTGGGCCATAGGGATCAGATCAATGCCGATATAGCCAATTGCCTTTATACGGGAATAATGACCGACACAGGTTCCTTTAAGTTTCTCTCCACCACAAGTAGAACCCATAGGGTCGCCGCCGATTTAATAGATAAAGGTGCCAACAACACCCTGATTCACAACAAGGTTTTTGATACCAACACCCCAAGTCGTCTACATCTTTTAGGATGTGCTCTTAAAAATATGGTCATTATGGAGGATTACCATACGGCTTATATCACTTTGAGCCAGGAAGAGCTGGACAGCAATAACTATAAAAAAGGAGATACCGAAGGCTTTGTCAATTACGGTCTAACTTTAGATGGTATTTGTTTTGCAGTGATTTTCATTGAAAACAAAGAGGATGGCATAGTTAAGATTTCATTTAGGTCCGAAGGTAATTTTTCTGTGAATGAATTTGCGAAAAAACACTTTCAAGGTGGTGGGCACACCAATGCCGCTGGCGGTAAAAGCGATGTGTCTTTAGAAGAAACAACAGCTTATTTTGTGTCCCTATTGGAAAACTATAAAGAACAATTGAACGCATGAAATATTTATTGACCCTTTTAGTCTTGGGCATATCTTTGGTGTCATGTCAAGAGACAGAACCAAGGAGGCCTATAAAAGTACGGACTGGTAGTTTTTTCAAAGAAACCATAAAACGGAACAAAGAACTCCTTGCGCAAGAAGAAAAACAGATCAAGGAAATCATAGCACAAGATACCGCACACACCTATCTAAGCAGTTCACAAGGTTCATGGTATTATTATGAATTAAAAAATGATTCTGTGGCCTACACCCCAAAACCTGATGATCTCGTGACTTTTACCTACAATTTGGTGAGTTTCTCCAATGATACCATTTACAAAAGCGAGGAAATGGGAACGATAAAGTACAAAGTGGACAAACAAAACCTTTTTCCAGGTTTAAGAAATAGTATAAAATTACTGAGAGAGGGTGAAAGAGCAACCTTTTTATTTCCCTCTTCCCTAGCCTATGGCTACCATGGGGATGATAAAAAAATAGGCACCAATATACCCGTTAAATCAACCATCACACTTATAAAAATAGAAAAACAAAAAGACAGTATCCAAAATTAAATTTATTGAAAAAAATGAAAAAAGTATATTTATTATTCGTGGCCGTGGCCATAGCACTGACAAGTTGTAAATCTAGCAAACATGCCGACTTAGGCGATGGATTGTTCGCCAACATCCAAACCAATAAGGGGGACATCATTATTAAATTGGAAAGTAAAAACACTCCTGTTACGGTTGCAAATTTTGTTTCCTTGGCAGAAGGCACCAGTCCATTTGTCAGTGATAGTCTAAAAGGCAAAAAATACTATGATGGACTTGTTTTCCACAGAGTGATCAAGGACTTTATGATCCAAGGTGGAGATCCCTCAGGTACAGGAAGAGGAAATCCAGGATATAAATTCAAAGATGAATTCAATGACTCGTTAACCCATTCCAAGGCCGGTATCCTTTCTATGGCCAATTCTGGACCAACCACCAATGGTAGTCAGTTTTTTATCACCCATAAAGAAACACCATTTTTAGATGGCAGACACACCGTTTTTGGCGAAGTTGTAGAAGGAATGGATGTTGTAGATAGCATTGCCAATGTAAAAACTTCCGTAGAACCTATGACAAAAGATAGGCCTATCGAGGATGTTGTTATGAATAAAGTAGAGATCATCCGCAATGGAAAAGAAGCCAAAAAGTTTGATGCCGTGAAAATCATGACCGATTATTTTGCAGAAGAAGAGGCAAAAATAAAGGCCATGGAAAAAATGAAAGCTGATTTCTCAGCCGAAATTGAAAAACAAAAAGCAGAAGCAGAAACCTTGGCTTCAGGACTAAAAATCTACAGCATACAAAAAGGAACCGGAGAGTCTCCTAAAGTTGGCCAACAAGTAAATGTATACTATGCAGGTTATTTAGAATCTGGCGAATTGTTCGACAGTAATGTTGAGGCTGTAGCCGTAAAATATGGCAAATTTGACGAGAGAAGAAAAACAGGTGGTGGTTACGAAGCCATGCCTATGGATTATAGCCCTGAAGCACGGTTGATAGCTGGTTTTAGAGAAGGTCTATTATCTATGAAGGTAGGTGATAAAGTTCGCTTGTTCATTCCATCTCATTTGGGTTACGGGCCTTCTGGAGCAGGAAATGTAATTCCTCCAAATGCTGATTTAGTATTTGATCTGGAAATCACAGGAATAACAGAATAACAATCTTTAATAAGCATAAAAAAGCTCGCAGTTTGCGAGCTTTTTTGTTTTAATGGAAACCCATAAGGAATCAAATAGAAAAGTGACTCCGAGATTTTACCAACTTTGCGACTTTAGTTCTATGGTGGCCTTAAGGATATCCATCTGAGATATCTGACCTACCAGGACACCATTCTCCACAATAGGAAAACGTCGCCTTTTGGCTTGTAAAAATTTATTGGCTGCATCGAATATATCCATATTACCATCTATGGTCTCTACATTGGAAATCATATGCTGTCCAACAGTCCTAGTCTCACCCGGAAGATTGTGATACTTACTTTCACTGATGTGTTTGATACAATCCCCCTCAGAAATCATTCCGATAAGCTCATAATTATCGTTCACAACCGGTCCACCAGATATCCGATACTTGATCAATTGGACAATCACCTCTTCCACCGACTGCTCCGGCTTGAAGGTAATCAGTTTTTTGGTCATATAATCACTAACCTTTAACGAGACCATATCCTTGGATTCCCGCTGTTTCATTGGCCCTTGAAAACTCTTGATTCCCATAATTAGTACATTTTAAGACAATCTTTAAATTACTAAAAACAAGCGAGTTATCCAATAAATTTGAGTTAAATTATTAGTCGGGTCTCAAAACCTATTTCTCTTTCCTTGGTATATCTTTAAGTATTTCCAACAAAAATTTCCAAAACTTCTGAACCGATGGAATACTTACTCTTTCATCCGGAGAATGGGCACCTTTAATAGTGGGACCAAAACTGATCATATCCATATCGGGGTAATTTTTTCCCAGAATTCCACATTCCAATCCGGCATGGCAAGCAACCACATTCGCACTATCCCCAAATACAGTTTTATACTTCTTTTCCAACACCTTTAGAATATCCGAATTAGGATTGGGATTCCACCCTGGATAATCCCCACTGAGGGTCACCTCGCAGCCAGCGAGTTCAAATGCACATTTCAAGGAATTTGCCAAATCCAGTTTTGCTGAATTTACGGAAGACCTCGTTAGACACATAATTTCTATACGTCCATTTTTTACAATTACCCTAGCTATATTATTGGAGGTTTCCACCAAGTCTTCCATTGCCGCACTCATGGCATAGACGCCATTTTTCGCAGCATAAATCGCTTTTATCAATTTTTGCTGAGCATCTTGTTCCATCATTAATGAAGGAACCTCAACCTCGCCCACCCCTACTTCTAACTGCGGTTCTGTATGCTTTAATTCTTCTTTAACGGTTGACACCAAATCCGACATCGCTTTTTCAAATTGGCCCTTGTGCTTGTCCTCAACAACAACCATAGCGAAACTTTCTCTGGGAATGGCATTGCGAAGGCTTCCGCCATTAATTTCAGAAACTCCAATGTTAAAATCAACACAAGCCATATACAGCAACCTGTCCATGATTTTATTGGCATTCCCGAAACCTCTATGGATATCCATCCCACTATGTCCACCTTGCAAGCCTTTCACAGTAATGGTAAAGGCAGTATGGTTTTTGGGAACAGCAACCTCCTTATATTTTCTAGTTGCAGTAACATCTATACCACCAGCACAGCCTATATCTATCTCATCATCCTCCTCGGTATCCAAATTCAGTAATATTTCACCTTTTAACACGCCACCTTTAAGTCCCATAGCGCCTGTCATACCAGTTTCTTCATCAATAGTAAACAAAGCCTCTATTGCCGGATGAACCACGGTATCACTCTCCAATAAGGCCATGATCGCAGCACCACCCATACCATTATCGGCCCCAAGGGTTGTTCCTTTTGCCTTTACCCAATCCCCTTCAATCTTCATCTCTAGTCCTTGTACATCAAAATCAAAAACAGTGTCCGTATTTTTTTGGTGCACCATGTCCAAATGCGATTGCAGGGTAACCATCTTTCTGTCCTCCATACCATTTGTAGCTGGCTTACGGATGATGACATTACCAACCTCATCTTTAAATGTTTCCAATCCCAGGGATGTTCCAAAATCCATCATAAATTGAATAACTCGTTCCTCTTTTTTTGAGGGCCTAGGGACCGCATTCAAATCAGCGAATTTGTTCCAAACATTTGTGGGTTCCAAGTGACGTACTTCTTTGCTCATATGATTCTATAAAGTTGAACCCAAAAATACACATTGAAAAACGACTACGCCACAGTTGTGACCATTTAACATTTAATTAGAGCATTGGTCTACAAATACTAATTCTGATTGGTTATTTTTGATTTGATGAACAACCGTTTAAAAAATACTATTGCCCTATCCCTTATCCCACAAATTATTCTGGTTAAATGGATAGGACAATACCCCAGATTTATAGAATCTTACTATAGTTTAGGGGTATACCCATTTTTATCCAAAATCTCCAGAACTGCTTTTGGGTGGATTCCTTTTTCTATTGGTGATATCATTTATGCCTTGCTGTTCCTGGCCATTATACGCTATTTAATTTTGAACAGGAACAAGATAAAACAACAACCCAAGTCCTTTATCCGAAATATTTTTGTGGTGCTATCCACAGCCTATTTCACGTTTCATCTACTTTGGGGACTAAATTATTATAGGATCCCTTTAAGCGAGACGCTATCACTGGAAGAAAACAATAGTAGCCAAGCTCTGGAATCATTTGTTGAAAAACTGATTGTCAAGACCAATGAAACGCACATGCTCATTACAGCTGATAGCTCACAAATGGTTAAGGTGCCCTATTCCAAAAGCCAAATACTAGAAAAGACAGTAGAAGGCTATCAAGAATTAGAATCCCAATTTTACATATTTAAATACCAACGGCCGAGTCTCAAAAATTCCTTGTTTAGCAAAGGCCTTTCCTATATGGGTTATGGCGGATACCTCAATCCATTTACCAATGAGGCGCAAGTAAACGCTTTACTTCCCAATTTTAGGTATCCTGTGGTCGCAGGGCACGAAGTAGGACACCAGTTAGGGTATTCAGCTGAAAATGAGACCAATTTTATAGGATATCTAGTGACATCCTCCAATAGCGATATCTATTTTAAGTATTCTGCTTATTCCTATGCACTGGCCTATTGCCTTTCCGATATTAGAAAAAGGGATGAACCTACATTTGAAAGGTTATTGAAAACCATAAATGGAGGGGTGCAAAAAAACTACAATGAGATATCCGAATTCTGGTTGACCTATAAAAATCCGACTGAACCAGTTTTTAAATCCATTTTCGACACTTTTCTGAAGGCCAATAATCAATCTAAAGGCATCGATAGCTACAACGCCGTGGTGTCGCTTTTGATAAATTACCATGAAGAGCACCCCTTATAATGTTAAAAAAAAGTGAATACGCGTTAAAAGAGTCTTAAGAATTCTACCTTTAAAGAGACTAATTTAAAACACCCTTATAAAAATGAAAATGCGACTTCTAGTCTTGACCATCTTATGGTCGAGCACAACTTTGTTTGCACAAGATTATTTTCCTAAAAATGATGGCGTAAAAACAACGAACAACAACTACACGGCATTTACCAATGCAAAAATTTATGTAACTCCAACACAGATCATCGATGGTGGAACCTTACTTATCCAAAATGGCAAGGTAGTCCAAGCAGGTAAGACCGTAAACCTCCCCAAAAGCACAATTGCAATTGATTTGAACGGGAAATCAATCTACCCTTCGTTTATCGATATCTATTCAGATTTTGGAGTAGAAAAACCAAAAAAAGCCTCCGGTGGAGGGAGAAGTGGACAATATGAGCCTTCTAGGGAAGGTTATTACTGGAATGACCACGTAATGCCCGAAAATAAGGCCATTTCCGTATTTAAGTACGATGATAAAAAGGCCAAAGAAATACTTGATGCCGGATTCGGGGTGGTTAACTCACACATTCAGGATGGTATTGCCCGTGGAACGGGAATCCTTGTAGCTTTAAATGGCGCTGGAAATGATGCTGAAAGAATCTTGGATGATGCCTCAGCTCAGTATTTCTCGTTTGATAAGAGTATAGCCAAAACCCAAGCCTATCCTTCTTCATTAATGGGATCCATAGCTCTATTGAGACAAATGTACAGTGATGCCGATTGGTATTCCAAAGGGAACTCCAAAACCAAGGATCTTTCTTTGGAAGCCTTGAACAAAAACAAAGGATTGATATCCATTTTTGAAGCAAAGGACAAAGGAAATGCCATAAGGGCCGATAAAATTGGGGATGCCAATAACCTGCAGTACGTTATTTTGGGTGGAGGAAACGAATACGAGAGCATCAATGAAATAAAGGGCACCAATGCCAAATTTATTTTACCACTGAATTTCCCGGATGCCTATGATGTATCCAATCCATACCAGGCATCCTATGTGACATTGGAAGATATGAGATATTGGAACCAAGCTCCTACCAATCCCAAAGTGATGGCAGAAAATGGTGTTGCATTCTCTTTTACGCTCTATGATTTAAAATCCCCATCGGCTTTTAAAGATAAGCTGATGCAGGCAATTGAAAATGGGCTTTCCAAAACAAAGGCTTTGGAAGCACTGACCACAACGCCAGCAAGTATCTTAGGAAAATCCAATAAAATAGGATCCCTTACCCCTGGTAGTTATGCCAATTTCCTGATTACATCTGGAGACGTCTTTGACAAGGGTACTACTCTTTATGAAAACTGGGTTCAGGGAACAAAAAATATTGTAAACAGCAAAGACCAAAAAGATATTCGTGGTGATTATGACCTCACAATTGGTGGAACAACATATAAGGTTGCCATTTCTGGAGAAGTCAACAAACCAAAATCGGAAATCACTCAGGATACCGTGAAATTGAAATCGAAAGTCAGTTATGACAACAGCTGGTTGGATCTTAGTTTCAATACGGATAAAGGTGAAAAAATTTACAGGATGACAGCCCTTGTAATTCCTTCTTCCGATACTATTAGCGGGCGTCTTGTATTGCCAGATGGAAGCGAGTCTTCTTTCAACGCCGTGAGAACGAAAGCCTTTACCGAAAAAGAAAAGGAGAAGAAAGACAAAGAAGCTCCAGTTGTGGTTCCAGTTACCTTTCCTAATGTAGGTCACGGCTATGCCACAAGACCGGTACAGGAAACCATGTTGTTTAAAAATGCCACTGTGTGGACCAGCGAGGATGCCGGAATTCTAGAAAATACGGATGTCCTAATAAAAAATGGTAAAATTTCCAAGATCGGAAAAGACCTAAGCTCAGGTGGAGCCAAGGTTATTGATGCCACAGGAAAGCACCTTACAGCTGGAGTTATTGATGAACACAGTCATATTGCTGCACTTGCCGTTAATGAAGGTGGACAAAATTCTTCTGCAGAGGTTAAGATGGAAGATGTTGTAGACCCGGAGGATGTTGGTATCTATAGGGATCTTGCAGGTGGGGTTACTTCCATACAAATACTGCATGGTTCGGCCAACCCTATCGGAGGACGTTCTGCCATAATTAAACTTAAATGGGGCGAAACTGCAGATAAGATGATCTACAGTAATTCTCCTAAATTTATAAAGTTTGCTTTAGGAGAAAATGTGAAGCAGTCCAACTGGGGAAGCTTCAACCGTTTTCCACAGACCAGAATGGGTGTAGAACAGTTATTTATGGACTATTTCCAAAGAGGAAAGGAATATGATGCCAAAAAGAAAAGCGGGCAGCCATACCGTTACGATGAGGAAATGGAAGTTATTGCTGAAATCCTGAACGGTGAGCGCTTTATCAGCTGTCACTCTTATGTACAAAGTGAAATAAATATGTTGATGAAGGTTGCCGATAAGTTCGGATTTAAGGTAAACACCTTTACCCATATCCTTGAAGGCTATAAGGTTGCCGATAAAATGGCCGAACATGGAGTTGGAGCTTCTACCTTTAGTGACTGGTGGGCCTATAAATTTGAGGTCAATGATGCTATTCCTTACAATGCAGCCATAATGCACAGTCAAGGCGTAACCGTTGCCATCAACAGTGATGATGCCGAAATGTCCAGAAGATTGAACCAAGAGGCCGCAAAAACAGTGAAATACGGAGGTATGAGTGAATTGGAAGCCTGGAAAACCGTTACTATCAACCCTGCTAAATTACTACATATCGATAACCGGGTTGGAAGTATTAAAGAAGGTAAGGATGCCGATGTAGTTTTATGGAACAACCATCCATTATCTATTTACGCCAAGGCTGAAAAGACCGTAATTGATGGGGCCGTTTATTTTGATCTGGAAAAAGACAAGCAATTGAGACAATCCATTGACCAAGAGCGAAACACCCTGATCAACATGATGTTAAAGGAAAAAGATGGTGGCAATGCTACTCAAGCTCCTGTAAAAAAAGAAAACAGATTGCTTCATTGCGATAGCTTATAAGCCTCTCAACAACATCTAAAACATAAAAATAAAAGAAATGAAACTAAAAACATATATACCTTTAATTCTGCTGGCGCTTACGAGCTCTCTTGGGTTCGCCCAGCAGACTCCTGCTTCTGCACAAAATGAAGCAATGACCATAACAGGTGCTACAGCCCATATCGGGGATGGTACAGTTATGGAAAACACCACCTTGGTTTTTGAAAATGGTAAAATTACTGCACTAGGCGGACCAGAAACCTCGACCAAGGGAACTGTAATTAATGCCGAAGGAAAGCACATTTATCCTGGCTTCATTACCCCTTGTTCCTCTCTAGGACTTGTAGAGGTAGATGCAGTTAGGGCAAGTGATGACCAAGACGAAATTGGTGATATGATCCCGCACGTACGTAGTCTGATCGCATATAACGCGGAATCAAAGGTCATAGAAAGCATGCGTCCAAATGGCGTTTTGTTGGGACAGATATCTCCAAAAGGAGGTAGAATTTCGGGAACCTCTTCCATAGTTCAGTTCGATGCATGGAACTGGGAAGACGCTGCAGTTAAAACAGACGACGGAATACACTTGAACTGGCCAAGCACATTTAGAAGAGGCCGCTGGTGGGAAGGTGAAGCTAGAGGCTTACAACCGAACAAAGATTACAATAAGGATGTTAGCGAAATTGAAGTTTTTGTTCAGAATTCCGCTGCGTACAACAAAGGGACCACCAATGAGAAAAATCCAGTTTTTGATGCCATGAAAGGTGTTTTCAGCGGATCTCAAAGAATGTTCGTTTACGCCAATGGAGAAAAGGAAATGATCGATGCCGTGACCAACCTTAAAAATTGGGGAATCAAAAATGTTGTTATCGTAGGTGGTTACAACGCCTTAAAGATTACCGACTTTTTAAAGGCACAGAATATTCCAATATTGGTGAACCTGCCCCATGATCTTCCAAGCTTGGATGATGATGATTATGATCTTCCCTACAAATTGCCAAAACTATTAACAGATGCCGGCCTATTGGTAGGTATCCAAAATATTGATGCAGCCAATTTCCAGGCTCGGAATATACCCTTCTATGCCGGACAAGTAGCTGGACAAGGATTGGACAAAGAAAAGGCATTGGCCCTGATCTCCTCCAATACTGCGAAAATATTGGGGATAGATGACCAATATGGTACTTTGGCAATCGGTAAAAGTGCCACCCTCTTTATTTCTGAAGGTGATGCTCTGGATATGCGTACCAATAAATTGAGCCATGCATTTATAGATGGACGCATGTTGTCATTGGAAACACATCAGACGGAATTATGGAACCGATATATGGGAAAATACAACGGTAAATAATCCTGTATTTCTTAAACTAAAAATCCCTGTAGACAAGAAAACTTGTCTACAGGGATTTTGCTTTTTATTTGATAAACGTTACTCTTGGACCTTTCCTTCCACAAACTTGGCTTGTGGAGGCTTTTCAAAGAAAGTATCGGGTTTTGCCGTTTCACTCAAGACCACATTTTCAAAAGGAACCGTACTTTGACTTTCTTTCATGGTCCTGCCTTCATAGGAATACCAAGACATAGATTTTGGCAAAACTACATCGGACACTTCCATCCAGTCATTATATCGAATCCATTTAACATTATCCGACTTCTCTCCGCTTCTATAGCTTACTGTATACCCAAGCCAAGCCATTTGGAATGTCTCTGGATCATAATGGATAAAATACTCATCTTTATAGGAGGTCCCGACACCAGGATTGTAGGATATGCTAATCCCAGGAAAGGTTTTACCCTCGAACAAAACATCTTCTGCTGTACCATAAACAATACCGTCATCGGCCAAAACAAATGGCATGGCATAAAAATAAAACATTAGGTTATGATAGAAAACGGGATCCCCTTGGTAAGAATTAGCACTATCCATTAACCAAACCTGTTCCCCATCGAATCCCATGGAAAAATCGGGCGTTTCTACCTTATCCATTCTGGAATATAGGTTAGTAGTATGGGTTTCTGTTTTCCCAGGCTTTGGAATATCGTATACCAAGCTTTTCTTGTTTTTCCAATTTTTCAGTCCACCGTGGGCATCTAAGATTTTCACTAGACCCTGAGGGTATTTGCTAAGGTCTATTTCCTCCACTTCAGTTGTCGCTTCAACTTCCATCACGGGTTGCTCTGTTTTTTTTGCTTCCTTACAGGATAATAAACCTATAAAGAGCATTACTAGTACTGAATATTTCATGTAGTCTAAAGTTAGAATTTTACAATTTGTCGCAAGCGTCGGTGATAGTTTACGGGATTAGATTATTTTTGTGCCAATGGCAGAGAACAAGTACATCAGTAGTTTACAAAACCCATTGGTCAAGAAGGCATTGACACTTAAAGAAAAATCCCGTGAACGCAGAAAAACGGGGTGTTTTGTGTTGGAAGGAGTTAGGGAACTACAACTTGCGATAAAAGGCAACTATGAACTTGAAACCGTTTTCTTTTATGCGGATATTATCGCCAAAGAAGAGGTACTGGCCATATTGGGACCAAAGATAGGCCATGAAGTACTAATAGAAATTTCTAAGGATATCTATCAAAAATTAGCCTACCGGGAAACTACTGAAGGAGTCTTGGCGATTGCCAAATCCAAAACGCACTCCCTGGAAGCAATGGAATTCAGCACTAAAAACCCTTTGGTCTTGATCGCAGAGGCCCCTGAAAAACCAGGGAACATAGGTGCTATACTGCGCACTGCCGATGCGGCCAATTTGGATGCGGTCATCATTGCCAACCCCAAAGGCGATCTGTACAATCCAAATATCATACGATCCAGTGTTGGCTGTGTCTTTACCAATCAAATAGGCGTAGGCTCTACCACTGAAGTCATTACCTTTTTAAAGGAGAAAAATATTGCCATTTATTGTGCAGCCCTTACCGCATCAGAAAAATACACAACTGTGGGATATACTGAAGCATCGGCCATAGTGGTGGGGACAGAAGCAACTGGGCTATCGTCTGAATGGTTGGAAAATTCCACCAAAAACATCATTATCCCGATGGAAGGTGAAATAGACTCTATGAATGTTTCGGTCTCAGCCGCAATAGTTATATTTGAAGCGAAAAGACAAAGGGAGTCCCAATAGGAACTCCCACCCCACAATTTCCTCCAAAACCCAATTACATGGACAGTAGTGTTTTATTTTATATCATTATAGGCATTTTAAGTGCCCAATTCTTATTGGAGAGGATATTGGACTATCTGAATTCCAAAAGATACCAAGATCCGGTACCTTCAGAATTGAACGATGTTTTTGACCCATCGGAATACGAAAAATCCCAGCGATACAAAATAACCAATTATAAATTCGGGCTCATAACGGCTACATTTTCATTTTTACTCACTATTGGATTCCTAATTTTTGGAGGATTTGAATGGATTGATTCATTGGCCAGGAGCTTTTCGGACAACCCTATTATTATTGCATTGGTATTCTTTGGAATTATTATGATCGGGAGCGATCTTTTATCTACCCCTCTTTCTTATTACCAAACCTTTGTTATTGAGGAAAAATTCGGTTTCAATAAAAGCTCAAGAAAATTGTTCTTCCTGGACAAGTTAAAGGGTTGGCTAATGACCATTATTCTTGGAGGGGGAATTTTGGCATTGGTCCTATGGTTTTTTCAATGGGCAGGAACCAATTTCTGGATCTATACTTGGGGAGTTATAGCCCTGTTTTCAATATTCATGAACATGTTCTACAGCAAATTGATAGTTCCCCTGTTTAACAAACAGACCCCCTTAGAAGATGGTTCCCTAAAGGAAAAATTGGAAACCTATGCCAAGAATGTAGGGTTTGAACTCAAAAATATATTTGTGATCGACGGATCAAAAAGATCGACAAAAGCGAATGCTTATTTCTCCGGCTTTGGAAAAGAAAAAAGGGTGACCCTTTACGATACCTTGATCAACGATTTGGACGAAGACGAGATCGTAGCCGTATTGGCACATGAAGTAGGAC
>JBFIGS010000012.1:0-23326 GCA_041602195.1 Sediminicola sp.
CGTTTGCCGCACCTGTAGGTGAGGAAAGTAGTGAAGAGGTGAAAAATTCCCAAATGCGAAAAGTAATCGCAAAAAGGTTGGGAGAATCTAAATTTAGCGCCCCTCATTACTATCTCACTATTGAAGTGGACATGGATAATGCAAAAGCTTCAAGAGAACAGATCAATAGCTTGCCAGATACTAAAGTGTCTTTTAATGATATGGTGGTTAAGGCATGTGCCATGGCTCTAAGGAAGCACCCACAAGTAAACACTTCATGGAATGGGGATACCACCCGTTACAATCACCATATAAGTGTTGGAGTTGCGGTTGCTGTTGAAGATGGACTTGTGGTTCCCGTGTTGAAATTCACGGATCAAATGGGCCTAACTCAAATTGGCGCATCTGTACGTGATCTGGCAGGAAAAGCAAGGAACAAGAAATTGACTCCGGCAGAAATGGAAGGTAGTACGTTTACAGTATCCAATCTTGGGATGTTCGGAATTTTGGAATTTACTTCCATTATCAACCAGCCCAACTCTGCGATATTATCTGTAGGTGCTATCGTTGAAAAGCCGGTGGTTAAAAATGGTCAAATTGTGGTAGGGAATACCATGACGGTTACCTTGGCCTGTGATCATAGAACTGTAGATGGTGCTACTGGAGCACAGTTTATGCAAACACTAAGGGCGTTTTTAGAAAACCCCGTTACCATGCTTGCTTAACAACAATAGTTTGAAATTATATTATAGAGCATCCCAATGATATTGGGGTGCTTTTTTTTATCTTTAAAACCAAAATCAAATCGATGAAGAAATTTAGTAGGATTGCACTTTTGGCATTATTGGTTGGTTGTGGTTCCACACAAAATATGGATACCCAAACAGGTGTTATAGGAGGTCCCGCAGGTGTTCAAGGGAAAATTGTAAACACTACGGATAATGCTGAGGCTTATGGTTTATCCGACAATGGCGCAATGACCCCTGTATTTGCTGATAAGGAAAAAATCGGGGAAATAATGGATTTCTTGGCCTCAGATGAATTACAGGGCAGGGAAACTGGCAGTGAGGGTATAGAAAAGGCCGCGGATTTTATTGAAGGTGTATTTAAAGAAAACAATATCATGCCCTATTTTGTTGCCTACAAGGATACCCTTACCAATATTGATTCCAATGCCTATAATATAGTTGGGGTTTTGGAGGGTACTGATCCAAAACTTAAAAATGAATTTGTGATTATCGGGGCCCATTATGACCACATTGGTATAATTGCTCCAGAGAATGGGGATGCGATAGCCAACGGTGCAAACGATAATGCTTCAGGTACAACAACGGTGTTGGAGTTTGCCCGGTATTTCGGGAACAAAAAAAACAATAAAAGGAGCATAATTTTCGCCCTGTTCAGTGCAGAGGAGAAAGGACTGTTGGGGTCTGCCCATCTGGCAAAAAGATTAAAGTCCAAAAATCTTGATCTCTATACCATGTTGAATTTCGAAATGGTCGGGGTCCCCTTGGTGGAAAAGGATTACTATGTCTATGTAACCGGATATGAAAAGTCCAATTTAGCGGCCATTAGTAACAGTTATGCCAAGGAAAACTTGGTTGGGTTCTTGCCCACGGCAAAAGAGTACAACCTTTTCCAGCGATCGGACAATTATCCATTTGATAAGGAATTTGCTGTACCATCACAAACCTATTGTACGTTTGATTTTACCAATTTTGATTTTTATCACAAGGTAGGGGACGAGCCAGAGCTGATGGATTATGAACACATGGCAAACTTCGTTAATAAGATGTATCCCGTATTGGAAAATATTATCAACGCACCTACCAAAGAAATAAAATACAATTAATGTCAAATATTATCATCACAGGTTCCAGTAGGGGCATAGGCTTTGAGATGGCCCAGCTTTTTGCAAACGAGGGCCATCAGGTCCTGGCGCTATCGAGAAATGAAAAGCCCATACAAGAACTCAAACATAAAAACATTACCGCATTTTCATTTGATATCGCCAAAAAGGAAGATATAAAAAGGATGGAAGACTATATTTCTGAAAATTGGACCTCCGTGGATGTCCTTATAAACAATGCGGGGAGATTGCTGAACAAGCCATTCTTGGAATCCAGCATGGATGAGTTTGAAGAGGTCTATCGGGTAAATGTTTTCGGCGTGGCCCATATCACCCAGAGTGTCATTCCCTATATGTCCAAAAGCGGACATGTAGTTACCATTAGTTCCATGGGCGGCGTACAGGGAAGTGCAAAATTCCCTGGTTTGTCCGCTTACAGTTCAAGTAAAGGTGCCGTGATCACCTTAACGGAATTATGGGCTGAGGAATTTAAGGAAAATGGTCCTTCATTTAACGTGTTGGCCTTGGGTGCCGTACAAACAGAAATGTTGGAAGAGGCATTTCCCGGCTATCAAGCTCCGGTGACCGCCTTTGAAATGGCATCATATATCAAAGATTTCGCCTTAACAGGACATAAATTATATAACGGAAAAATGCTACAGGTATCCAACAGTACCCCTTAAATGAACGAAGTTTTAAAAAAATACCTCCCAGAAAGAGCGATTGAACCTTGTTTGGTTTTAATCAAGGATAATGGGGTGCATCTTAAGATTGTAAATGAGCGTGTTACAAGGCATGGGGATTATAGGAGATTGCCCAATGGATTGCACCATATTACGGTAAACTCTTCCCTGAACAAGTATCGCTTTTTGATAACCTTGGTTCATGAAATAGCGCATTTGGTGGCATTTGAAAAATATGGAAGACAAATATTGCCACATGGGATAGAATGGAAAAGGACATTCCAATATTTGATGTTGCCTTTTATCAGGCCCGAAATATTTCCATCAAGACTCCTACCATTATTGGCAAACCATTTTAAAAATCCAAAAGCTAGCAGTGATACGGATGCTAAATTATCTATTGCTTTAAAACAGTTTGATAATCAAAATAAGGATAATTCCTATATTTTTGAACTACCAATAGGCAGTGTCTTTAGGATCTATAATGGCAAGCTGTTCAAAAAAGGGAACAAAAGGGTGAAACGGTACGAATGTATTGAAATAGCTACAGGGAAAGTTTATATATTTCAGCCCAACGCAGAGGTTGAATTGATCACAGATTAAAAATATTGACTATGAACAAGAATTATTATGCCATTTTAATGGCTGGGGGCGTAGGATCTAGATTTTGGCCTATCAGTACATCGGATAATCCAAAGCAATTTCATGATATGCTGGGAACAGGGGACACCCTTATCCAAAAAACGTTCAAAAGGTTAAACAAATTTATACCAACAGAAAATATATTGATCCTGACCAATGAGCGTTATAATGACATTGTGTTGGAACAATTGCCTATGGTTAAGCAAGATCAAGTAGTTCTTGAGCCTGCCATGAGAAATACGGCTCCTTGTATTTTATATGCGTCTCTTAAGATCCAAAAAATGAATCCCAATGCTGTTATGATCGTGGCACCAAGTGACCATTGGATTGAAGATGAAGATGCCTTTGCAAAGGATGTGAAGATGTGTTTTGACAAATGTGAAAAAGAAGATGCTTTATGCACCTTGGGTATCAAACCAACATTTCCAAACACGGGATTCGGATATATAGAGTTTCAGAAAGGAAACATTGATGCGTTGAAGAAAGTGGATCAATTCAGGGAAAAACCTGATTATGAAACTGCAAAAGATTTTTTGGCACAGGGTAATTTCTTGTGGAATGCCGGTATTTTCATGTGGAGTGTTTCTACAATCGTCAATGCTTTTAAAGCATTTCAGCCTTCACAATTTAAATTGTTTGCAGACGGAATGCCTATTTACAACACCTCTGGGGAGCGTTCCTTTATTCAGGAGAATTATTCGAAGGCAGAAAACATTTCAATAGATTATGCTATCTTAGAACAGTCCAAATCTATTTTTGTCTTGCCAGCTACCTTTGATTGGAATGATTTGGGTACATGGGGTTCCCTATATGATAAGTTGGATAAGGATGACAACAACAATGCCATCGTCAATAGTAAGGTTATAGCCGAGGATGCCAATGGCAATATGATTCGCACCCCAAAAGATAAGATTGTTGTTGTAGACGGCTTAAAGGACTATATTATAGTTGATAAGGAGGAAGTGCTCCTGATATATCCAAAATCAAAGGAACAGGATATTAAAAAAGTATTGAATTCCGTCAAAGAAAAATTTGGCGACCAGCATGCCTAATTATGAGCGAAAATTTAAATCAAGACAATATCACTCCAACTGGAGGCGATGATAGTGGTAAAGATGTAAAAAAGGACTTTCAGGGTTTATTGGAAAGTACCAAAAAGTTTTTATCCGAGCTCTTGGATATCCGTAACAATACAGATCAAGAGGCTACCAAAGAATCTATAATCGCTGATATTCCCTTTAAGGGGCACACGTCTTGGATTTTGATTTGTTCCATTTTTATAGCCTCTGTAGGTTTAAATGCCAATTCCACAGCCGTTGTAATCGGAGCAATGTTAATTTCTCCATTGATGGGTCCTAT
This sequence comes from Sediminicola sp., assembly GCA_041602195.1. Taxonomy (GTDB): domain Bacteria; phylum Bacteroidota; class Bacteroidia; order Flavobacteriales; family Flavobacteriaceae; genus Sediminicola. Next base: position 4,513 of record JBFIGS010000012.1, read on the forward strand.
CTTGGGTATGGGACTGTCATTGGCAATCAATGATATAGATACCCTTAGGAGGTCTTTAAAGAATTTTGGGGTAATGGTGGTGCTCAGCGTGATTACGGCCTTCCTATTTTTCTATTTTTTTCCTTTAAAGGACCAATCCTCGGAGCTTTTGGCTCGTACAGAGCCGGATATTAGGGATGTGTTGATTGCCTTTTTTGGTGGACTGGCCCTAGTAATTGCAAGAGCGAAAAAAGGGACTATCGCCAGTGTGATATTTGGGGTGGCCATTGCTACGGCACTGATGCCGCCACTTTGTACTGTTGGGTTTGGCCTGGCTATTGGTAATTTTTCCTATGCCTATGGTGCTATGTACCTGTTTACGATCAACACCATTTTTATTGGACTTGCCACGTTTTTGGTTATTCGTTTGTTACGATTTCCCATGGTGCGTTATGTGAATTCACAAAGAAGACGATTAATAGCCAGAACAGCATCCGTTGTGGCGGTTCTGGTAATGATACCCGCTAGTTTTACCTTCTACAATGCCCTGCAAAAGTCTTTGTTCAGAAAGGATGCCGGCCAGTTTGTTGCCGAAAATATTGCTCCCTACAAATTTCAGGGAGAGGGAAGGTTTTTGGACAACCTGACCACTATGGAATACAATAAGGGGCAAGACCCTAAGATTGAGCTGGTTTTTATGGGGAATGAGACTGTGCCGGACAATGTAATAGCTACTTGGGTAGCTCAAATGAAGGATTATCCCAAGTTAAAGAATGCTGAGCTAAAAGTAGTCCAAGGGAACAATGAGGTGCAAGATCAAATGAAGTACATCAGTGAGCTCTATGAATCCAAGAAAAACGAATTGCTCAATAAGGACGAACAAATAAAAGTGTTGGAAGGCGAACTTATGAAGGTCAGTAAACTTGCCTCACAACAGATACCTTTTCAAGAGATTAGTGCCGAGGCAAAGACCAACTATGAAAATTTATCCAGTATGGGGTTTAGTTATACCATTAGTACTGATTTTAATAAAGTGGATACCATTCCTATTTTTGAGGTAAAGTGGAAAGAGGGAACTAAATCTTCCCAAGTAGAATCCGATACTAAAAAACTGAACGACTGGTTAAAATTGAGGTTGAAAAATACTAAGATTCAAGTGAAGGAAGCTAGTAATTAATTACGTTCCTCCACATACATCTGCCTTACCTTTTTAAACAGTTCGGAAGAGTATACAAAGTCGGTCACCGCCTCATTATCTGTTTTGAAGATTTCTCTGTTGGTGCCTTCCCATTCTTTGTGACCATTTTTAAGGAACAATATTTTCTTCCCTATTTCCATTACAGAATTCATGTCATGGGTGTTGATCACCGTAGTAATATCATATTCCTCTGTGATTTCCATGATGAGGTTGTCTATCATGATCGCCGTCTTCGGATCTAGCCCGGAATTGGGCTCATCGCAGAACAGGTATTTGGGGTTCATTACGATCGCTCTGGCTATGGCAACCCTTTTTTGCATCCCCCCGGAAATTTCGGAAGGAAACTTATGGTGGGCATCAATAAGGTTTACCCGCTTTAATACCCTGTCTACCCTATCCTTCATTTCCGATTTGGATTGTTTGGTGAACATATCCAATGGAAACATAACATTGCCTTCCACGGTCATGGAATCGAACAAGGCACTTCCTTGAAATACCATGCCCATTTCTTGACGTAAATCCCTTTGCTCATCTCCAGAAAGTTTGGAATACACTTTCCCGTCGTAGCTGATCGTCCCCTTATCAGGAGTAAAAAGGCCCAAAAGACATTTTAAGAAGACGGTCTTCCCTGAACCAGATTGACCGATAATCAGATTGGTCTTCCCTTTTTCAAAATTGGTGGTGATTCCTTTTAGGACCTCCGAATTTCCAAAGGACTTGTATATGTCGTTTACTTCTATCATTAGCCTAGTAGTAATTGAGTTAACATGTAATTTACAATGATAATGGTAACACTGGTCCATACAAAGGCAGTGGTACTGGCTTTTCCAACTTCCAAGGCGCCTCCTTTCATATAATATCCATGAAATGAGGGGATGGTTGCGATTATAAATGCAAAGACCATTGTTTTGATAAAGGAATAGGCAACGTGGAACGGAATAAAATCTAACTGCAGTCCCTCTACAAAGTCGGCACTTGAGCTAAATCCTCCAAAAACACCTGCGACCCATCCACCAAATATACCCACATACATGGCAATGGCTATGGCAAATGGATAAAGCAATAAAGCAATGATTTTTGGGAATACCAAGTAGTTAAGGGAATTGACTCCCATTACCTCAAGGGCGTCTATTTGTTCTGTAACCCTCATGGTCCCAATGCTGGAGGTGATATATGAGCCTACCTTACCGGCCATGATGATGGAGGTAAACGTGGGTGCAAATTCCAGAATTACGGATTGTCTGGTGGCGAAACCAATTAAATTCCTTGGGATGAATGGGTTTGTGATGTTGAGGGCTGTTTGAATGGCAACCACCCCGCCGATAAAAAAGGAAATAAATATTATAATTCCCAAAGAGCCATAAATCAATTCATCTATCTCTTTTAAAATGAGGGACTTCATGATGGGCCATTTTGTAGGTTTTTTAAAAACCTCTCTAATCATAATAAAATAGCTGCCAATAGATGCTAAGTAGTTCATGTAATATAAATAGACTTCTTGCTGTAAAAATAGGAATATTAGCTTTCATTTAAGCTTCAATTATCCTTTAAAGGTATTTATTTATTTAAATTTACGTCTTTAAGATTTTCAGCATGATCAAAAATAATGTATTCCTTGTCTTTTTGCTTTTCCTATTCGCTAGCCAGCCTAGTGCAATTAAAGCCCAGAAAAGAAGTAAATCCAATACTCAAAATCCCACTTCCATTCAAACAAAACCAAAATTGGTTGTAGGTATAGTTGTGGATCAAATGCGCTATGATTATGTAACGCGTTTTTGGGATCATTTTGGTGACGGAGGATTTAAACGGTTGGCAAATGAAGGATTTACATGTAAAAACAACCATTTTAATTACACACCTACGTATACAGGACCTGGTCATGCTTCTGTCTATACGGGAGCCACCCCTTCCATGCATGGTATAATTGGGAATGATTGGTATGATAAGGAATCTGGTAAAAGTGTGTATTGTGCAGGTGATGAGGCTTATGCTTCAGTTGGAACCTTGACCAATGCAGGGAAAATGTCGCCCCATCGGATGAACACAACAACCATCACCGATGAACTTAGGTTGCACACCCAGATGCGTGGAAAGGTTATTGCCGTTTCCTTAAAGGATAGGGGAGCAGTTCTACCAGGAGGACATACCGCGAATGGGGCATATTGGCTGCAGGGTGGAGATGAAGGGAATTGGATAACCAGCACCTATTATATGCAGGAATTGCCCAAGTGGGTTAAGGATTTTAATGCATCAAACATTGTTGAAGATTATAAAAAACCATGGAACACCTTCAAGGACATAGCCTCCTATTTGGAGAGTGGTACCGATGAGAGCCCCTATGAAGGAAAATTTAATGGAGAGACTACGACTGCCTTTCCCCATGATCTTCCACTTCTTTGGGATGCCAATGGGAAATTTAGTCTCCTAAAATCTACCCCTTATGGAAATAGTATAACTACAGATTTCGCTTTGGCGGCATTGGATGGTGAAGATTTAGGGGAGGATGCAATCACGGATTTTTTAGCGGTAAGCTTTTCAAGTACGGATTATGTAGGGCATATGTATGGTGTGGATTCCAAGGAGGTGCAGGACACATATATCCGGTTAGATAGGGATTTGGAGCGTTTTCTTAAGGCTTTGGACAAAAAAGTAGGGGAAGGGGAGTATACAGTTTTTTTAACCTCAGACCATGGAGCAAACGAGGTGCCCGCCTATCTTATAGATCAAAAAATTCCAGCGGGATATATTCAATCTTCGGAGATGCTAAAAAAGCTAAACGAATTTGTAGGGTATACTTTTGGGACGAAAGATTTGATACGGAATATATCGAATAATCAAATATTCCTGGATTATGGGGTAATCAAAGGATTGGATCTAAATCTGGAAAATGTCCAATTGACCATAGCTAATGAATTGTTGGGATATGATGGTGTTGAACGAACGTATACCGCCAATCAAATGTGGCAGAACGAGTATACCAAGGGAATTCCTAATATCTTACAGAATGGCTACAATCAAAAACGTTCGGGAGATGTGTTATTGGTATTAAAGCCTTCTACAGTACAGTATTCGATAACAGGTTCTACCCATGGTTCTGCTTTTTCCTATGATACGCATGTTCCATTATTTTTCTTTGGGAAGGGAATAAAAAGGGGAAGTACGGTTGTAAAAACTGAAATACCTGATATTGCACCTACAATAGCATCTTTGTTGGGAATTGCTTTTCCGAATGGGGCTACCGGACAGCCAATAATAGAGGTTTTGGAATAATAAATTAAGGTTCTGATGTCTACTTTATAGAATAAATCTACTAAGATAAGGGCAAGTTATCCGACTAGTTTGCCCTTGATATTTTTCCATCTCAAGGCCCTGATGAAATCACCTTCTTTTTCAGTGACCAAGAAGGGAGTCTTCTCTTTTTTAGCACCAAAGAAGCCTTGAAGGTTATCTAATAGCGACTTTAATTTTCGCTGTTTCCAAGCCATTTTTGCCGATGCGATAAGGGTAATTGGAAAACCATAGCGCATGGTATACATGGCCTTGCCCTGCAATAACTTTGCTCTTTTGTTATAGGCTTTTCCAATGGGCCGCAAATGTTTCACTTTTAAGCTTTCATCAGTATGGATGTTAAACCCGTGGAATTTGGCTAGCAACTCGTCTACAGTATCCCATCCCATTGCATTTCTAAGTCCTCCCATGGCCAGGAAGCACTCCTTTTTATAGGACTTGAATGCCCCCCTCACGTGATCATTGTCCATAGGGTGGTTTCTTTTCCACTCACCGGTCTCATCTTGTTCGTAAGCAAACCCTCCGGCTATACCTACCTTTGGATGATTGTTGAATATATCGGCTATTTTTTCAAAATAGTTGTCAGGCAAAATAATATCTGCATCTAACTTCACTATGAAATCATACTCTACTTGTAGTTGATCTAGCCCTTTTTTAAACGCATTCACCACTTTGCTGCCGGGCATATGGAGGTGTGAGGATATGATATTCAGCTTCTGAAATATAGGATTTAGTGCTGTGAAATCGTCTATGATACTTTCTGTAGCGTCATCAGAATTATCATTTACCACAATCACAGAGCTGGGTTGAAGTGTCTGCCTAAGTACAGAAGACAATGCATCTTTTAAATGGATCTCTTCGTTATGTGCAGGGATTATGATACTGTATTTCATAGAAAACAATTTGTTTTTTCTCAGGATGCTTTTGGGATTTTCCTTTCGGCATATACAATATAATATCGCGGGGTTATACTTCTTAGCAAGGGTCTAATGCCTATTTTATTTACGGGATTGGTCCATTTGGCACGGTCTTTAATCTCCCATCCCGCTTTTTCCAAAAGCCAATCAAATTGCCAGTCTTCAAATTCGTGATAATGTCTGTCCCAGGAATCTGTTTTGCTTCTGTAGGCACTGGAAAACCAAAGGCGCAAAGGGATGCTCGCAACCAGTTTGTTTGCTTTTATTTCACGTAGAATATTAAAGGGGGCTATAAGGTGTTCGAAGATTTCAAAGGCGGTAACTACCTCGGCCGTGGAATTCTTTACCGATGTAAATTCGAGATCCAAATCCTCACCTTGGGTGTTCATCACAGAATACCCCTGTTCTTTCATGATCTTAGAAAAAGGATTTTCCACCCCAAGATCTAAAATGGGTTGGTCTTTGCTAATGTGTTTTTGTAAAAATGCTGCGGTATGTTTGAATCTTTTATTCGGAAAATTATTTTCGTACATGCTAATATCTATAAACGAAGGCGTTTATGTTCATTCCCGCGCCAACGCTTGCAAATATAGCAACATCTCCTTTTTTTATTTCCTGATTTTCCACTTTTCCCTTTCTGACCATATCATAGAGGGTAGGGATGGTAGCTACAGAGCTGTTTCCCAATTGATTGATGACCATTGGCATTACATCCTTTGGCATTTCAAGGCCATATGATTTGTAGAATCGTTTTACGATGGCCTCGTCCATTTTTTCATTCGCCTGGTGGATGAATATTTTTTTAACCTCTTCAATGCCCACGCCACTTTTTTCCAAGCAGTCGCGCATTGCACCCGGTACATGTGTCACGGCAAACTCGTAGATTTTCCTGCCGTGCATTTTGATGTATTTTGTTTTTGAGGAATCTTTTTGGGAATAGGAGTCGCCAAAAAATAAATAATAAGCCTCATCACTAGCGTAAGTTGCAGAGGTATGTGACAAAATATTTCCTTCGGCATTGGCCTCAATAATTGTAGCACCGGCGCCATCGGAATAGATCATGGAATCCCTGTCATACTTATCTACTATTCTAGATAAGGTTTCAGCCCCAATAACGAGACATTTTTTTGCTATGCCACTTTTTATAAAAGCATACGCCTGAATAACCCCTTCTATCCATCCTGGGCACCCAAATAAAAGGTCGTAGGCCACACATTTTGGATTTTGTATCTTGAGTTGATGCTTTACCCTGGTAGCCAAACTTGGGAGCGTGTCCCCTTGTGACTGTCCGTGTTCCACGTCCCCAAAATTGTGGGCGAATATTATATAGTCCAGTTCTTCCTTGTCGATACCCGCATCAGCAATGGCCTTTTCGGCAGCTTTATAAGCTAAATGTGAGGTGTTTAGGCTTGGATCGGCATACCGTCTTTTTTCAATTCCAGTTATACCCTTGAACTTTTCAATGATTACCGTATTTGGACTATTGAATGTTGTGCCATCAGAATTAAGGAATTCATGATTGCCAAAATCCTCATTTGAGGTGATTATTGTTGGCAGGTAGCAACCTGTGCCTGTAATACCAATAGTCATAGAAGTAGTGTTCATATAATAGGTGCAATATAGCGCAATTTAACAAATATTATTATGCATGCATAATGAATACTACGATGTCCAATTTAAAAAGATTCATGATTACGTACAAAAAAAAAGCCTCCCTAAATGGTAAGGGAGGCTCTGAGGTATTTATTTTGTTGGGATTCTTATGCTTCTGCGTACGCTTCAATAGGGGCACAAGTGCAAATTAAATTACGGTCTCCATAAGCTTCATCTACCCTTCTGATGCTCGGCCAGAATTTATTTTCCGATACATAAGGTAATGGGAAGGCAGCTTTTTGTCTGCTGTATGGGAATTCCCAATTATCATTGGTGACCATGTCCAACGTATGTGGTGCGTTTTTAAGGACGTTATCGCTATTTTCCAAGGAAGCTTCATCTATTTCCGCTCTTATGGAAAGCATAGCGTCACAGAAACGGTTCAATTCCGATAGGCCCTCACTTTCCGTAGGTTCTATCATCATAGTCCCTGCAACAGGAAAGGAAACGGTAGGGGAATGAAATCCGTAGTCCATCAATCGTTTTGCGATATCCGTTACTTCTATTCCGTTTTCTTTGAAAGGCCTGCAATCGATGATCATTTCATGGGCTGCGCGTCCCATCTCTCCTGTATACAGGACATCGAACTTGCCGCTAAGTCTATGTTTGATATAGTTGGCATTTAAAATGGCGATTTTGGTAGAATGGGTAAGACCTTTTTCCCCCAACATCTTTATGTAGCCATAGGATATCAAGCAAACCAATGAACTTCCCCAAGGAGCTGCAGAAATAGCTGTGATGGCTTTTTCTCCTCCTGTTTTTATAAGCGGATTTCCAGGTAAAAATGGCACCAATTGTTCTGCTACGCAGATTGGCCCAACTCCCGGTCCTCCACCGCCATGGGGGATAGCAAATGTTTTGTGAAGGTTTAAGTGACATACATCTGCACCTATGGCCGCTGGGTTGGTAATTCCGACCTGGGCGTTCATATTGGCACCGTCCATATAGACCTGACCTCCATTATCATGGATTAATTTGGTGATGTGCTTTATAGAAGATTCAAAAACCCCATGGGTAGATGGGTAAGTGACCATTAAGGCAGCTAAATTTTCTTTGTGCTGCTCAACTTTAGCCTCTAAATCGCCAACATCAATATTTCCTTTTTCATCGGTTTTTGTAACCACTACCTTCATTCCGGCCATAACAGCGGAAGCGGGATTGGTTCCATGGGCAGAAGCAGGGATAAGACAGATGTTTCTGTTGTGATCTCCATTGGACTCGTGATAGGCCCTTATGGTCATTAAACCTGCATATTCACCTTGCGCACCTGAATTGGGCTGTAATGATGTTCCTGCAAATCCAGTGATGACGTTTAGGTTTTGTTCCAATTCCTTGAGCATAATTTGATATCCTTCAGCCTGCTCAACAGGTACAAAGGGGTGTATGTTGCCCCATTGTGGTGTGCTTAATGGAAGCATTTCCGAGGCTGCATTCAATTTCATGGTGCAAGAGCCGAGGGAGATCATAGAATGGTTCAACGCTAAATCTTTACGCTCCAATTTTTTGATGTAGCGCATCAATTGTGTTTCTGAATGAAAAGAGTTGAAAACAGCATTTTCCAAGAAAGAGGAAGTACGTTTTATAGAACCATCAATGACAGTTTTGTTTGACAGGCTATCAATTTTCACACCTTCTATGGAAAGCGCCTTTGCGAAAATATCAACTATTTGTTGTAGGTCTTTTAGAGAGGTGGCCTCATTCAGGGAGATACTTACCGTATCGGCATCTGGATAAAAGAAGTTTACCTCGTTCTTCTCTGCTTCCGGTCTAACCAATTTGGCATCGGCCTTAACCAGAATGGTATCAAAATAGGAACTGTTGGTCTGGTACAAGCCCATTTTTTCCAACGCACCCGTCAAAGTAGCTGTAGATGAGTGTACCTTATCCGCAATATATTTTAATCCTCTTGGACCATGATATACAGCGTACATACCAGCCATAACGGCCAATAGAACCTGGGCAGTACATATGTTGGAAGTGGCTTTATCCCTTTTTATATGTTGTTCCCTGGTTTGTAATGCCATGCGCAGGGCAGGCTTGCCATCAGTATCCTTGGTTACCCCAATGATTCGTCCTGGAATACTTCTTTTATATTCTTCCTTAGTTGCGAAAAATGCCGCGTGTGGTCCGCCATAGCCCAATGGAATCCCAAATCTTTGGGTTGTTCCAACTACAACATCGGCTCCAAATTCTCCCGGAGGGGTCAATAATACCAAACTTAGGATGTCTGCAGCAACTGCTACCTTTATTTCTTGTTCTTTCGCTTTGGCCACGAAAGATGCGTAATCGTTTACTTGACCATATTTACCAGGATATTGTAATAATGCCCCGTAAAAATCATTGGTGAATTCAAAAGAGCTGTGATCACCAATAACCAACTCTATTCCTAAAGGTATGGCCCTTGTTTTTAAAAGGGATAAGGTCTGTGGTAGAACTTCTTCGGAAACAAAGAATTTAACCGTATTGTTCTTTTTTTGATCCCTACTCCTCACTTCGTAAAGCATGGTCATAGCCTCTGCGGCAGAGGTACTCTCATCCAGTAGGGAAGCATTGGCCAATTCCATTCCTGTAAGATCACAGATCATGGTTTGGAAATTTAGTAGGGCCTCTAGGCGACCTTGTGCAATTTCTGCCTGATAAGGGGTGTAGGCCGTATACCATCCTGGATTCTCAAGAATATTTCTCTTAATCGGAGAAGGGGTAAGGCTCTCGTGGTATCCAAGTCCAATGTACGATTTGAATACTTTGTTTTTTTCTGAAAGTTTTTGGAGATGGCTAAGGAACTCGTGTTCACTCATGGCCATCGGCAGATCCAACGGCTTTTTTAACCTAATATCATCTGGTAAGGTCTCATAGATCAATTGTTCTAAATTATCTACTTGTACCGTTTTTAGCATTTCCGGAAGGTCTTCTTCTCTTATACCAATATGGCGCAATGCAAATACGTCTGTCCTCATATTTTGGGCGTTTTTTTTCTTAATCAAAAAGATGTGCAAAATTACTGATTTCTTATTTCAAAATCGATAAATTATGTTAGGTAAAACATAAAGTTTTTAACTAAAAATCAATCTTGTAAACAGTTTAATTAGTTTTGTTCAATGAAATGGCCTAAGCGAGTTTTTGACTTTTATTTGGATGCGAGTATCCATGTGGCGCTGGCTGTTTTTGCAATGGCGATGGTGACTTGTTTAATCTTAAACATTTCCTTGGATCGCAATTTGGCCATATTTCTTTTTTTTGGCACTATTGTGGGTTATAACTTTGTCAAATATGGTGTTGAGGCCAAAAAATACCTCCTTGTTGCCAATAGCTACCATAAGAATATACAGATCTTTAGCTTTATTTCCTTTTTTATTGCCATCTACCACGCATGGTTTTTGAACTTAGAGGCATGGAAGTGTATTGTCGTCCTGGTATTATTAACGGCCCTTTATGCTATACCGTTTTTGCCTAAGGCTAGAAATCTGAGAAGCCTTGGAGGTTTTAAAATTGTTATCGTAGCAGTTGTTTGGGCTGGGGCTACCGTGCATTTGCCAGTTTTGGCTGTCTCTGGAGAGCTATCTTGGGATGTGTGGGTGGAGGGAGTACAGCGATTTTTGTTTGTTTTGGTACTGATGGTGCCCTTTGAGATCAGGGATTTGAAATATGATGGACCTGATTTAAAGACTTTACCACAACTAATTGGCTATTTAAGGACCAAGATGATAGGCACATTTGGGGCCTTTCTTTTTTTTTGGTTCCTTTTTTTAAAGGACCATATCTCTAATTTGGATGCCTTGTCCAAGGGCGTGGGGTTATTTATGCTGGGGCTTTTGATGTTGTTTACCCAAAAAAAGCAATCTGCTTATTTTTCCTCCTTTTGGGTTGAGTCTATGCCAATCTTTTGGTGGCTGTTCTTACTCTTGTTTGCTTTTTGGATATAGCTTTTCCTTCATGTCCAATTTGTCCTTTTCCGAAAGGGCATTTAAACGAGCCTGCTCACATAGGGATGTAAGCTTGGTATTCTTCTTCGTATATTTCGAGCAAGTCTTGCACATTAGGACGTGGAACTTAAGTCTTAGGATCTCCAAAAACTTAGCTTCTCTATACTGTGCTTTGTTGCATATTATTGCTGCTTCTTGGCAAGAAATCATAATTTAAAACCAATTTTGATTAAGGCAATCCATAAGGGTTGTTCTGGCCCTGTGTATCATCACCCAAAGGTTAGACGGATTAATATCCAACTCATTACAAATATCTTCAGTACTCATCCCCTGTACAGTTTTCATAGTAAATACCAAAGATTGTTTTTTTGGTAGTTTGGAAATACAGTCTTGTATGGCCATACCCAACTCTTCGTTTTCTATGTCACTATTTTCTAAAATACTCATGGGATCGGCTACTTGCTCCTCTAGCCAGTCACCGTCTGTTTCTGTACTGGAGTTATAGGTCATGCGTACCTCTGCTTTTCCCTTATTGGAGTTTATCTTGCGATAATGGTCAATGACTTTTCTTTTTAGAATCGCGATCAGCCATGTGCGCTCGGCAGCATCGCCCTTATAGTTTTTGGCAGATTTTAATCCGGCAAAAAAGGTTTCCTGTACCAGATCTTTCGCTATTTCAGCATCGCTTACGCGGGAAACAGCATAATTAAAAAGGTAGTCGGCATATTGATCCACCCAAGTTTCGGGCTGTAATACATGAGTTGTCATATCATTTTTTGCTCATACCAAATGTAATTTATTTTTTTTTGAACATTAAGTATTATTTTTGTTTAAACAGTTTTATCCTATGAAAAGCATTTTATCATTTCTTTTATTTGCAATCGTTCAATTTGGAATGGCTCAAATAAAAACTATTCCTATTGCCTCGTTGTCAGAAAATCAATTGGTTTCAGTTGTTTTGGTCGATGTAAGAACGCCGTCAGAATATAACGCAGGCCATTTAAAGAATGCAGAAAATATCAATTGGTTGGGAGATACTTTTGCCGAACAGTTTGAAGCTGTATCCAAGGACCAGCCTGTTTATGTGTACTGCAAGGTTGGTGGTCGTAGTTTAAAAGCTGCCGAATGGTTATTGGCCAATGGTTATAAAAATGTGACCAACCTATCCGGAGGATATGATGCCTTTTTGCAGAAAAAGAAACCTTGACAGAACAAGTTTGATAATTAAAAAAAACCTGCAAGACTTAAGACCTTGCAGGTTTTTTTTGTTTCTTAAATTAATCCTGCCCTTTCCAATAGGGCCTCAATTTTTGGCTCGGCACCCCTAAAACGCTTGTAAAGATCCATTGGGTTTTCCGTTCCTCCCTTAGATAGGATATGCTCTTTGAACTTAGTAGCCACCTCTTTGTTGAATATTCCTTTTTCCTTAAAATGGGCAAAGGCATCCGCATCCAGTACTTCCGCCCATTTGTAGCTGTAATAGCCAGAAGAATATCCGCCTTGAAAAATATGGGCAAAGGAGGTGCTCATACAGGTCTCCGGCATATCGGGAAATAGGTCGGTATCCCTAAATGCCTCTTTTTCCTGTTCTTTTACGTCAGAAATATTGGTAGGATCTGTTCCGTGCCAAGACATGTCCAAAAGCGCGAAGCTCAATTGGCGCAAGGTGGCCATTCCCTCCTGAAAGGTAGAGGATTCCTTAATTTTTTTGACCATTTCCATGGGAATCAAAGCCCCTGTGTCGTAGTGAGTTGCAAACAGTTCCAAAGCCTCTTTTTCATAACACCAGTTTTCCAAAATCTGGCTTGGCAGTTCTACAAAATCCCAATAAACGGAGGTGCCCGATAATCCAGGATAAACCGTATTGGCCAACATTCCGTGCAGTCCGTGACCGAACTCATGAAAGAGGGTGGTCACTTCATTAAATGTCAATAAGGAAGGCTTGCTGGCTGTTGGTTTTGTAAAATTGCACACATTGGAAATATGTGGCCTTTCATTAACGCCATTTTGCACATATTGTGATTTAAAGGAAGTCATCCAGGCTCCCCCACGTTTTCCAGCTCTTGGATGAAAATCCGCATAGAAGAGGGAAACCAAATTTTTATTCTCGTCAAATATGCGATACGTTTTCACATCCGAGTGGTACTTGTCAATATCAAAGACTTCTTCGAATTGCAATCCGTATAATTTTTCTGCTACCTTGAAAACTCCTGCAATAACGTTTTCCAATTTAAAATATGGCTTCAGTTTCTCATCGTCCAAATTGAACAGTTTCTGCTTTAACTTCTCAGAATAATAAGCACTGTCCCATTTTTCCAACCTGTCTATCTGATCCAATTCTTTGGCAAAGTTTTCCAGTTCTTTAAATTCTCTTTCTGCAGCCGGTTTTGCCTTTTCCAATAGTTCATTTAGGAACTCATGAACTTTTTCTGGGGTTTCTGCCATTCTCTCCTCCAGGACAAAATGGGCATGGGTCTTATAACCCAATAATTTAGCACGCTCATAACGGAGCCTGGCAATCTTCATTATGTTTTCCTGGTTGTCCAATTCGTCATTATGAAATCCTTTGCTGCCAAATGCTATGGAAAGTTCCTTTCTCAACGCCCTTTTTTTGGCGTATTTCATGAATGGGATATAGCTCGGGTAATCCAAGGTGATCAACCAACCATCTTTGTCTTTTGATTTTGCCAACTGTTCTGCAGCCTCTTTTTCACCTTCCGGAAGACCGTCCAAGTCGGACTCATCGGTAAGGTGCATTTCATATTTATTGGTCTCGGCTAGGATGTTTTCCCCAAATTGTAGCTTTAATTTGGAAAGCTCTGCATCAATTTCACGAAGTCGTATTTTTTTGTCATCGGGCAAATTGGCGCCGTTTCTGCTAAAACTTTTATACTTTTTGTCCAACAGCATGTATTCCTCTTTGGTCAGGTTTAAGCCATCCTTTTGTTCATAAACGGCCTTGACCCTTTTAAAAAGACTTTCATTAAGCATTATGTCATTACTGAACTCTGATAGGAGTGGGGACACCTCCTGTGCGATTTTTTGAATTTCAGGATTGGTCTCTGCTGAATTTAAATTGAAAAATACACTTGATACCCGATCCAATTGTTGACCTGCAAAATCCAAGGCTGCAATGGTGTTTTCGAAAGTCGGAGCAGAACTCGAGTTCGCGATAAGATCTATTTCCTGTCGGGCTTGAGCCATAGACTCCAAGAAAGCAGGCTTAAAATGTTCATTCTTTATTTTGGAAAAAGGAGCCGTATCAAAAGGTGTCAATAAGGGGTTGTTCATAGTGTATTCTAATTCAATTTTAATTTATGTTGTAAGGTGTTGTATTGGAAGTGGCATTAATTTGAAGCATACTGAATACTTGTTGGTCATTTCCTCCCGGAGGCTATTTTTTACGTACCTCCTCTGCTCCCTGTATTACTTTTTGTTTCAACCCTTCCTTGTAGAGCAAAATTTTGTCCAGGACGCATTTATCACTGCTTCCAATAATTTGGGCGGCAAGGATACCTGCATTTTTGGCTCCGTTCAGGGCTACGGTAGCAACCGGGACCCCACCTGGCATTTGTAGGATGGACAGAATGGAATCCCATCCATCAATAGAATTACTGCTCTTCACAGGAACGCCAATAACGGGCAAAGGTGACATGGACGCTACCATGCCCGGGAGATGGGCGGCACCACCAGCACCGGCAATGATGACTGAATAGCCGTTTTTATGGGCATTCATACTAAAGTCGAATAATTTTTCAGGGGTACGGTGAGCGGAAACGATATCCACATCAACTTCTATATCAAATCCTATTAAAATATCCACTGCTTCCTGCATAACGGGAAGATCACTCGTGCTTCCCATAACCACTGCTACTTTACTCATAGTTGTATGATTTTCTTATTCACTAATTACTTTGATGGTCTCTTTTACCTGCTCAGCTATTTTTCTTGCCTTTGCAATATCGTTGTTCACTATGGTCACATGTCCCATTTTTCTAAAGGGCCTGGTTTGTTTTTTTCCATAAATATGTGGGGTTACCCCTTCCATTTTAAGGATTTCTTCCATATTGTCATATACCACATTTCCAGTGTGTCCCTCTGCACCCACCAAATTTACCATAATACCGGCCACTTTGCTCGCGGTATTCCCTAATGGGAGGTCTAAAATTGCGCGTATATGTTGCTCAAATTGATTGGTATAGCTGGCTTCAATACTGTAATGTCCGCTATTGTGAGGCCTAGGGGCCACTTCGTTGACCAAGATCTGATCGTCCTTGGTTTGAAACATTTCTACTGCCAAAACCCCTATATGTTTCATTTTTTCTGAAACTTTTAAGGCGATTGTATTTGCTTTTTCTGCTACTTTCTCATCAATTCTAGCAGGACAGATCACATATTCGACTTGGTTGGCCTCTGGGTGAAATTCCATTTCCACAACAGGGTAGGTGACCACTTGTCCGCTAGGATTTCTAACCACGATCACGGCAAGTTCATTTTTAAAAGGGATCATTTTTTCGGCAATGCATTCCACGTTTGGCAAACCATCAAGGTCTTTTAGGCTTCTAACTACTTTTACCCCTTGACCATCATAACCAAATTTTGTGCATTTCCATACAAAGGGAAATTCCATCCCGCCATTGCTAATACTGTCCTCAATTTCGCTAGTGTGGGCAAATCTGCTGAAAGGGGCCGTAGGGATATCATGATCTACATAAAAAAGCTTCTGTGTTGCTTTGTTCTGAATGGTGCGCAATGTTTGTGATGGTGGATATACCTTGATGCCCTCCTCTTCCAACTGCTCTAACGCATCCAAGTTGATATTCTCGATTTCAATAGTAAGAACATCTACCTTTTTTCCGAAATTGTAAACGGTATCGTAATCCATGAGGTCTCCTTGTTGGAACTCATTGCAGGATATTTTACAAGGTGCCTCCTTCGAAGGGTCCAGTACTTTTGTGTGGATATCGAACTTACGGGTCTCGTAAAGCATCATTTTTCCTAATTGGCCACCTCCCAGGATACCCAGTTTAAAATCGGAAGAAAAATAGTTCATGGATTATTCTTTAGTCTTATGGATAATCGAATACAAATAGTGTAACAAAAATACATTTAAATCTTAAAACAGCCTTGCGCATCTTAAAAAGAGAAATCAAAATGTTATCTTTGGCATCTCATTAAATTAATGGCGGTGATAAAGCTCCACGACAAATATTTTAAACCATTTCTTAGCAAAGAGGAAATAGAAACTGCTGTTAAAAAGGTGGCTCATGCCGTTGCAGCAGATTATAAGGATCAAGTGCCCATTTTTGTAGGCGTACTTAATGGATCTTTTATGTTTGTTTCGGATGTTTTAAAGCATTATGAGCACCCATGTGAGGTGTCCTTTGTGAAGTTGAGCTCTTACAGCGGTCTTACCTCCACAGGAATAGTAGAGACCTTGCTGGATGTGCCGGAGAATATTGAAGGTAAGGTAGTTATCATTTTAGAAGATATCATAGATACCGGCCGAACCTTGCAAAAACTGGTGCATTTGTTTGCCAATGCCAATGTCAGGGAATTTAAGATAGCCACCCTTTTTTATAAGCCATCCGTTTACAATGGGGAATATACCATTGACTATGTAGGAATGGAAATCCCCGATAAGTTTATTGTTGGGTATGGATTGGATTACAATGAATTGGGCAGAAATTTAAAAGAAGTATACCAATTAAACCAAAAATATATGATCAACATAGTATTGTTCGGAAAACCAGGGGCCGGAAAGGGCACCCAAGCTGAATTTCTAAGGGACACTTATAACTTAAAGCATATTTCTACGGGTGATGTGTTCCGTTACAATATTAAAAATGATACCCCTCTGGGACAACTTGCCAAATCTTATATGGATAAAGGTGATCTTGTGCCGGACGAGGTTACGATTAAAATGTTGCAGGATGAAGTGGAGAAAAATCCTGAAGCATCCGGATTTATATTCGATGGATTCCCAAGAACGACTGCACAAGCAGAGGCCCTGGACAATTTTTTGGATACCAAGGACATGAAGATCAATGCAACAATAGCCCTTGAAGCGAATGATGAAGTGTTGATTCAACGTCTTTTGGAAAGAGGAGAGGTTAGTGGAAGGCCAGATGATCAGGATGAGGATAAGATCCGAAACAGATTTGAGGAGTACAACCAAAAGACCGCCCCTTTAAAGCAGTATTACGAGGCTAAGGGAAAATTTCATAGCGTTAATGGTATTGGAGCCATAGCGGACATTACCGAACGTTTAAAAGCGGTAATAGATAAATTATAAGGTTTGTTTCTCAATGGGCTTTCTCAATTATGGGATCTCCTACAGAACTTCTGCAAACCGTTAAATTGTAAAAATGACTGAAGGTAATTTTGTTGATTATGTTAAAGCATATGTTTCTTCCGGAAACGGGGGCAAAGGCTCTGCGCATTTACACCGTGAGAAATTTATAACCAAAGGTGGTCCCGATGGTGGCGATGGAGGAAGAGGTGGACATGTAATCCTTAGGGGCAATAAAAACCTTTGGACGTTGGTTCACTTTAAATTTAAAAAACATTTTAAAGCCGGTCACGGGGAGCACGGAAGTAAAAACAGAAGTTTTGGTGCCGATGGGCAAGATGTATATGTAGATGTTCCTTTGGGTACTGTGGTACGCGATACAGAGTCCAATGAAATTTTATTCGAGATCACTGAAGATGGGGAGGAAAAGATCATTGTAGAAGGTGGAATGGGTGGCCTTGGAAACTGGCACTTTAGATCGTCTACCAATCAAACACCTAGATACGCACAACCTGGTAAACCCGGTGAGGAGAGACAGATAACCTTGGAGATGAAAGTATTGGCCGATGTAGGCCTGGTAGGATTCCCCAATGCTGGAAAATCTACCTTACTCTCCGTTATCACATCTGCGAAACCTAAAATTGCCGATTACGAATTTACTACACTAAAGCCCAATTTGGGAATAGTGGAATATAGGGACTTCCAAAGTTTTGTAATGGCGGATATTCCCGGAATTATAGAGGGAGCGGCAGAAGGTAAAGGGCTTGGACATTATTTCCTGAGACATATAGAACGGAATGCCACCTTACTATTTTTGATTCCTGCCGATAGCAAGGACATTAGTAAGGAATATGAGATTTTGTTGGATGAGCTTCGCAGGTACAACGAGGAACTTTTGGACAAGGAACGATTGGTGGTCATTTCCAAAAGTGATATGCTGGATGAGGAACTAAAGGCAGAAATGCGTGTTGAGCTTGACAAGGATCTTAAAGGGACGCCCTATATGTTCATTTCTTCCGTGGCCCAGCAGGGCATCGTTGAGCTCAAGGATAGGCTCTGGGCGATGTTGAACGATTAAATAATTGGATATTTAATTGCCTTCCCATTTTTAAGTATTTTTATGAAAAACCGAATGATGAGAAATTTCATAACCATTTTGGCAGTGTTACTTTTAGCATCGTGTAATGCTGTAAGAGTCAATTATGATTACGATAAGGATACTGATTATTCCAGTTATACCACATACAATTACTATCCGGATATGAAAACCGGGCTAAGTCAGTTAGACACCAAACGTTTATTGGATGCCATAGACTCCATCATGCAAGTTAAAGGGATGTTGCTTGCCGAGGAACCAGAATTCTTTATCAATATCACCAGCAGCTCCGTCCGTGGGCCCAGAAACAACAACGTGGGTGTTGGGGTTGGCGGAACAGGTAGAAATGTTGGAGGGGGAATATCTATAGGTTTGCCTATAGGCCAGCCCGACTTGGAGCGTGTTATTCAGTTCGATTTTGTGGATAGCCAAAAAGATGAGCTATTTTGGCAGGCAATTAGTGAAAGC
>JBFIGS010000013.1:0-23302 GCA_041602195.1 Sediminicola sp.
GGCAAGTTGTACCACCGTTTGGGTAGGGGATTTTGTAGAAGCAGATTACAGCTCTTCCTGTCCTCCATCTTCCATAGTGCGCCTCAAATTCAATACTGAGGACCATGGGGACATTGCCCTAAATTGGTATGATGGTGGTCTTAAACCAGATTTACCGGATGAATTAAAGAATGATGAGACCATAGGTGATGGTGGTGGGGGAAGTATATTTTATGGCACCAAAGGAATTTTGGTTTGTGATACCTATTCCAGAAACCCAAGACTATTACCTTCGGAGACCATGAAGCTATTTAATGCTCCAGAGCCATATCTTCCTAGGATTACGGGCACACATGCCAACAATTGGGTGGAAGGCTGTATGAACGGAACCGGCACTTCCTCTGATTTTTCAAGATCAGGACCATTGACGGAAGCCGTACTTATGGGGAACTTGGCCATTAAAGCCTACCAATACAAGGAATTCAAGGAAGGTAAGAAAGCAGGTGATTGGGATCCTTTCAACTATCCCGGAAGGCGTAAATTGCTGTGGGATGGCAAGAACATGAAAGTTACCAATTATGAAAAGGCCAACGAATGGGTGAAGCGCGATTATAGACCTGGTTGGGAACTCAGCTAAAGCTACATTACATTATACAGCCCACTTTAACCTTGTTAAGTGGGCTTTTTTTATGCTTTAAAATTATTGGAACAACGATAACTGTCCAATCTTATAACTTTCGTGAAGCGCAGTATTGAGCTTTGGGAAAGTCTTATCCTTAAAATATTTGGCCTTGGCCAAATGGAACATGGCATGAATGTGTTCTGCTATTTTCCCTTCTCCCCTTCCTCTAACCCCAAATCTACTGTCGTTCAAGGAACCTCCATGGCAGGCCTCTATTTGATGCAGCACCTTTTCTGCCCTATCCGGTAAGGTCTTATGTATCCAATCCGTAAAAATTTGACCGATGGCCCCATTGAGCCGCACCAGTGTAAAAGCCATGGAAACAGCTCCATGATCAGAGACCGCTTTGGCCAAATCCAGTATTTCATGGCTGTTGATTCCCGGAATAATCGGTGCCAACATGGCATTGACGGGAATATTGTTGTCCGATAATATTTGGATGCTTTCCAGTCGTTTTTTAATGGTTGTTGTTCTCGGTTCCAAAATACGCCTCGTATCTTCAGAAAGGGAGGTAACGGAAATATTGACCCCGATCAAATTATCCTTGGCCAACTCCTTTAAGAGGTCCAAATCACGCAACAAAAGGGCATTTTTGGTGATGATCCCCACTGGATGTTTGTATTTTAGAAATACCTCCAGACAAGCCCTGGTTATTTTGAATTCCCTTTCTGCAGGTTGGTAACAATCCGTATTTCCAGAAAGAACAATAGTATCCGCCTTCCAACTTTTCGATTTTATTTTTTCTTCCAGCAAACGAGGTGCATCTTTCTTAATAAGAATCTGCCTTTCAAAATCCAACCCGGCACTATAGCCCCAGAATTCATGGGAATTGCGGGCGTAACAATAAATACATCCATGTTCACAGCCCTGATAGGGGTTCATTGAATAATGCATCCCAACATCGGGAATTGTCACTTTATTGACAATGGTTTTGGGAAAAATGGGATGGTATTTGGTCTTGTTCCTATCTGCCTCTTCCCCATCTAAACGACAGAACTCCAAGAAATCATCTCGCTGTTCGTGGATATCCCTTAGAAAGCGATTATGGATATTTTGCTGGGCACCCCGCCCTTTGAGATAGTCGTTCGATTTCAATTTATGGATTTATTCCAAAAATATGGAATATTTCCATTATTTGAAATTTATTTAAACGATACTTTTACCAATTGCTTTTTAGATCCCCTTTTGGCATAAAAGAGCATGCTATTATCTTGTTTGTTTGTATAGGGCAAAGAAACCATTAATGGAAGTCTGGCGTCCTTATCATCAATGAACTTTTCGTAGCTCATATTCCCTTGGGCATCCAATTTGATCAAAAATACATTTCTGTTTCTGCTGTATCCCTGTCTAAAGATTATACGCTCGTTGCTCAACTGTTGTGGGTTCTCACTGGCGGTACTGATAAAAAAGTAAGTGTCGTTGCCCAAGGTATAGGAACTATAAGAAGCGTAGGCCGCATCATTCTGGGTCACCTCTGACTTATTAATGTTTCTGGTCCAGATCAAATCTCCCGAAACATTTAGTTTGGCACTTACCATATCATTATAATGGTATCTATCTATGTGCAAGCGGGCTCCACTCGCATCTTGCTGCACACTCTTGGTCACAAAATACTCTTCCGCATTAAAAAGGATATCCTTTTCTTGGGTAACACTGACGTCTTTAAAAATAAGGTTGGTGATCTCTCTTTCTTCCCCTTTTCCAAACTTATCCAGCATAAATTGCTGGGAAAAAGGATGGTATTTTTTCTGAAGGAGCTCCAAGGAGTTGGGATCCATTTCAAAATAGACCAAGCCATTGTATCGATTGTCCTTTCTATCGGCATAAAAACCAACAAATACCAATTTGTCATCAATGAGGATTGGTTTTAAGGCTTCTGAAAATTTACCGGGATCGTCAAATGTTTGGGTCTTACCCCCGTTTTCATCTATGAGCAATAGCTCATACTGAAACTTCCTTTCTGTGGCCGAAAATCGCTTTTTCTTGAAATACGCTTTCCCTATGAGATACACTTTTTTTAAATCCTTGGCTATCGCTATATCTTCAAAAGCATAATTTTTCTCTTCAATCTCCGCGGAAAAATCATACTCCATCAGCTTGGTCCCAGAGGTATCGAACAAATAGATGTAGTGTTGATTATCTTTTCGTTTTTTAAAATGGGTGGTAATGGCAAAGGCCGATTTATCTTCATTGAACAATACCGATGTGGTAAACCCTGTACCAAAATTCCTATTGTAGTAATTCTTGTCCAACGGGTTCTCTACCTCTACTGATTCAATGGACAGAATAACATCCTCTTTAAAATTCATTACCGACAAAGGAGAAGAATGGATTACGTATTCATAGGATTCCGTGCCTTCATTATATTTTAACAATAGGAGGTGTAAATGGCCATTCTTTACATAACCATCCACAAAATCTATATCGGTAATCTTGTAATTAAATTCCGAAACCAATTCCAGATCCTTATTGTAATGCTCAATATAGAATCCTTTTGGTCTAAGGATAAGTCCGGTAAAATACGATCTTACCAAGATTGAACCTCCCTCACCATCATCCGCAATGGTCAGTAGATTTGAATATTTGTAGCGGTCGCTGTACCGTTCTCCAAAATCATAACTAACAGGCATTTTTTGGGCATGGGAAACCATGTTGGCAGCCAACAGAAAGAATATAATAAGCTTGGTTTTCATAGAAATAGTAGGTTTAAGATTGGTTATGAACCGGGGAATTCAGCTTTGCGTTTTTCCAAAAATGCCGAGGTACCTTCTTTAAAATCCGCGGTACCAAAACATTTTCCGAACGCTTTTATTTCAGCTTTATATCCGTCCACATCATTTTTAAAACCCGCATTTACCGCTTTTATTGCATAACCAATGGCCACAGATGAATTATTCGATATCTTGCTTGCCAATTTCTCACATAAGGGCATTAATTCATCTTGGGTGACCACATAATTCACCAAACCATGGGACAATGCTTTTTGGGCATCCATCATCCCCGCTGTCATTATCATTTCCATAGCAATTCCTTTGCCCACTAACTGTGGTAAGCGCTGTGTACCCCCATAACCTGGAATAACCCCAAGGGAAACTTCTGGTAGTCCCATTTTGGCATTGTCACTTGCCACCCTAAAATGACAGGCCATGGCCAATTCCAAACCACCACCCAGCGCAAAACCGTTAACGGCCGCTATGACAGGGGTAGAAAGGTTTTCTACAAAACTAAAAAGCTGTTCTTGCCCTTTTTCAGACAATTTATTTCCTTTTCTCTCGCTAAAATGTGCAAATTCAGAAATGTCGGCGCCCGCCACAAAAGCTTTTTCCCCACTTCCTGTGATGATGATGGCCTTTACGGTCTTATCCTTATCCAATGTTTTAAAAGCGTCATGCAGATCTTTAATAGTGGCTTTGTTCAAGGCATTCAACTTAGTTGGCCTATTGATGGTAATAACCGCTCTAGCGTCTTTCTGCTCTACCAATATGTTCTCGTAACTCATTGTTTTATTTTTTATCAGTTGTAATTTATCCTTTTGGTCCGCCATATGTAGGTGAAACTCTATATATGCTGATCGACTATTGTTTTGGGAACCTTATGGTAAATACCGTTCCCTTTCCTTCTTGAGTAGTAAAATCTATAGTCCCTTTGTATGTTTCCACAATATTCTTTACCATCCCCAAACCAAGGCCCATGCCGCTGGACTTGGTTGTGAATTTTGGTTCAAATACTTTGTCCCTAAACTCATCTCCAATTCCAACCCCATTGTCGGCAACCATGATTTTTACTTGGGCTCCTTCGGAGGCAACAGAAACCAAAATACGTGGCGATTCTACCGTAGGCACGGCCTGAATGGCGTTCTTAACCAAATTGGTGATCACCCGTATCAACTGGGTTCGGTCTAACTTGGCAATTATCTCCTCTTCTTCGCAAACAAAATGTATATAGTCTTCTTGAAATATATCCAACGCCAATTTTACAATTTTCACAACATTCAGGGTCTCGTTTTGTTGTGCGGGCATATCGGCAAAATTTGAAAATGCAGAGGCAATATTACTTAAGGTATCTATCTGTTGAATAAGGGTTTTGGAATACTCATCTACCTTCTGATCAATGTTGGGATCCTTAGGGTCAAATTTACGCTCAAAACTCTGAACACTTAGGCGCATGGGTGTCAAAGGATTTTTTATCTCATGGGCCACCTGTTTGGCCATTTCCCGCCAAGCCTGTTCCCGCTCGCTTCGTGCCAATTTCACGGCACTTAGCTCCAACTCGTCGATCATGGCATTATAGGCTTCTATCAGCTTGCCAATTTCCTGACTGGGATTGTCCACTAAAATCTTCTCGTTCCGCTTTTCAAAATTGGTCTGGTTCAATTTATCGGATACGGTCTGTAAGGACCTCGTAATGTATTTCGAAATAAAATAGGCCAGAGCGATGGCTATCAACAACATCAATAGATACACCCCACCCAAGCGCATCAAAAACTCCTTTAATTCCTTATTGTTAAACGAATTATCCTCAAAATAGGGCAAATTAAGGATCCCGATAGGTTTAAATTTGGTGTCAGTGATGTAGGTATAGGACGCCTGGTATTTATCTCCGGCCGTACTCTTTTCCTCTACAAAGCGCTCATCGGTGCTAGCCGCCAAATTGTTCAATACCTCGGCAGAAAGACAAGTTGATATGGAGTCCCTTTCGAAGGTAGGCCTAGAGCTCTTTATCAATTGGCCTTCGAGATCATAAATGTTGAAATTCACATTTTGCACATCGGCAATCTGATAGATCTCATCCATAAAGATAAATTCCAAATTCTCGGTAGTCACCGGATAGGTGGTCTTTTGGATGGTATAAACGATAGTTTGTTTGATCTGTTCTTCCTTTCGCTCCAAACGATCTGCATGGTAATCCTTGGATTGTTCCCGGTATTGATAAATAGTTACCCCTGCGATCAATACGGATGCAATGAGCACCAATAAGATCATTGTGATAAATATCCGGGATCGTAACGATAGTTTTGTCAACAAGAATGTCCTATTTTGTGCTAAATATAGCAATTATCACGCCAAATGGAGGGTGCCTTGTGCAACTGCCCCAAAAAGAACCATATTAAGCATTCGGGTTTTTCCTACGGATACTTTTATACAACTTAATACCCAGCATTAAGAGTACGCCAAGGGCAATGATGCCCACAACCCCAAAAATCCAATTAAAAGTATTTTTTAAGATGACCAAGAATACCACGGCAAAAAGGATCAAGGTAGCCCCTTCGTTCCAAAGTCGCATAAAATTGGAGGTATAACGAACCTCATCCCGCTGCAATTGTCGGAAAATTTGATGGTTTTTTAGATGGTACAGGATCAACAGGAGCACAAATCCCAATTTTATATGCATCCACGGCTGTTGTAGCCACACCGGCATTAAGACCAACAACCAAATGGCAAAGATGGTGGCCAGGATGGCCGATGGCCATGTAATGATGTACCACAGTCTTTTGGTCATAAGTTTCAACTGCTCTGTGAGGATTTCCTTTTCCGGGGAACCCTTCTGCGATGCTTCTATATGATAAATGAACAGCCTGGGGATATAGAACAATCCAGCGAACCAGGTGATCACAAAGATGAGATGTAGTGATTTTATATAATTGTAATAGTCTTGCATTTCTTTCTCCTATGTTCCCGCAAATTTCGGGAATAAATATTCAGTAACAAATGGAAATATTCCCCTGGGTATTGAACAACTGCCTATTTCCTAACCTTACTCTGCTATTCTAATGGCGCCGATCCCCGCATTCCACAACTCCTTATTGTACGCTGGGATATCTGTTTCTATGAACTTTACCGCTCTTTGGTTCAGCTTCTCCCATTGGGCATCCAGCTCCTTTTTTCTATCCACAGACGATTGGTTTACCCTGGGGATATCACTACTGGTCTGATTGATCAAAAACAGGTATTCGGCAGTAAATTTGTTGGGGAAATTCTCCACATCGTCATACGCTTGGGACTTGCGTTGTACCATTTCCCCGTCCCATGTCTGGAGTTGTGCAATTAGATTTTCTCCCTTTGTTTTCACGGGTGATGCTTTCAATACCGACACAATGTCCTTTAGCTGCTGTTGTACCGTATACAAAAGGTTTACTTTTTGATGCATATCGGATACGTTTTCCTCCATTGCCGACATCAGGGTATTATAGGTTTCATATTGCCCCGGACTTGTCTTATAGGTGGGAATTTCCATGATGGTACCCGTGGTTTCTTCAGTTTCCTTTGAAGTCTTCAAGGTAAGGGTATAGTCGCCCGGAGATACCATATGGCCCCGAAAATTCGCCTCTATATAAACATTGGGAATACCGGTCATTATAGGGTGTTTCATATCCCATACAAAACGGTTGAGTCCCTCCTTTTTAGAAAGAATCGGAGCAGGAGGTGGTCCACCTCCGTTGTTCTTCACATATTTAGGGTCCTTTTCAGAACTAATGCTCCGCACCAAATTTCCTTGAGCATCATGGATTTCCAGGGAGATGCTCGTTGAATCGGACATTTTTGGCAATTCATAATAAATTACCATCCCATTCGCGGGATTGATCCCATCAAAAGCATCTGTCCCATTAAATTCCTCCGAATTACCGCTCAAAGGACTTCCCCAAGAGCCATTATATGCAGCACTAGGTTTTAAAATCTTGACCCCCTTTTTACTGGGCGTATATTGCGATAATGCGGTAAGATCATCGAGAATCCAAAAAGAACGGCCTGAAGTGGCCACAATTAAATTATCGTTATGGACCTTTAAGTCTGTAATAGGCGTTTTGGGAAGGTTCAACTGAAAGCTTTCCCAATTTTTTCCGCCATTCCATGAAATATATACTCCCTTTTCAGTTCCTGCGTATAACAAGTCTTTTCTAGTGGCATCTTCGCGAACCACTCTTGTAAAACTTCCATAGGGTATCCCTGCGCTTATGCTGGTCCAGCTTTTCCCGTAATCGGTGGTCTTGTACAGAGCAGGAGTATAGTCATTGAATTTGTATCTGGTGGTGGCGATATAGGCAGTCCCAGGCTCGTGGGGAGACACCTCTATGGCATTTACCAGACATTCCTGAAGTCCCTTAGGTGTTACATTTTCCCAACTTTGGCCTCCATTTTTGGTGATATGGACCAAACCATCATCACTGCCGGTCCAGAAAACACCTTTTTCGTGAGGGGATTCTATCATATAGGCAATGGTACCGTAGTTTTCGGCCCCCACCGCTTCATTGGTATACGGCCCGCCACCTTTGCCTTGTTTATCGTCCATATTCCGTGTAAGGTCTGGGGATATTTCTTCCCAGGTAACCCCTTTATCACGAGTTCTGAGCACCAATTGGGCACAATGGTAATAGGTATCGGATTCATGTTGGGACTTTATGATAGGCGCATTCCAATTATAGAGATACTTCATATCCCTGGCCGCACGTCCCAAATATTGAATAGGGGCTGCCATAATCTGTGTGGAAGCTTTGGAATCCATATCCAATAGCTCTATGGTCCCCAGATAACTCCCACCCATTACGTACCTTGGATTATTCGGATCAAAGGCCAAAAAAGCACTTTCTCCACCTGCGGTATAGGTCCAATCCTGTTGGGTAATGCCACTTCTGCCCGTAGACATGCTTGCTATTTTAACTGCGGTATTGTCCTGTTGGCCACCATAGATATTATAGGGAAAAAGGTTGTCCGTACTAATCCGATAGAACTGTGCCGTAGGCATATTGCTCTGAGTTGACCATGTTTTTCCAAAATTAAAACTGATACCCGCACCACCATCATCGGCTATGACCATGTTTTTTGAATTGTCCGGATTGATCCATAGATCGTGGTAATCCCCATGTGGGCCCGAGAGCGTCTCCCAGGTTTTCCCACCATCCAGGGATCGCAGGGCAGGCGCACTTAGCACATAAACCGTATTTTCATCATTGGGATCCGCAAATACCTCAATGTAGTACCAGGCCCTTTGGACAAGACGATTATCGCCGCTTACCATATTCCAGGATTTTCCCGCATCTTCGGAAACAAAAAGTCCACCCTGATCCTTATCTGAATCACTTTCTACCAAAGCATATACTTTGTTGGAATTTGCCGGACTCACGGCAATGGCCATTTTACCCTTTTCTTCGGGTAGGCCCTTATGGATTTTGAACCAAGATTCTCCCCCGTCGACCGACTTATAAAGGCCACTGCCTTCTCCACCGCTGATCACCATATTTGGTTTACGTTGGTGGTGCCACATTGCGGCATATAGCACTTCCGGGTAGTTGGCATCTATGGAGAGTTCTACTCCTCCGGTCAGCTCATTTACAAAAAGAACATTCTTCCAGGTAAGTCCCCCGTCGGTGGATTTATAGATACCCCGCTCCTTTGTTGGACCGTAAAGGGCGCCTTGAGCGGCAACCCATAGCACATCGGGGTTTGTGGGATGCACCACAATTCTAGAAATATGCTGGGTGTTTTCCAACCCCATTTTTTTCCATGTTTTACCCGCATCGGTAGATTTATAAACCCCATCTCCATAAGACGTCATGACCCCTCTTGGGGCATGCTCCCCCATACCGCAAAAAACGATATTGGGATTGGAAGTGGAGACTGCCACGGCACCTACCGATCCCAATTCAAAAAAGCCGTCGGAAATATTTTCCCATCGTTGCCCTGCATCCGCAGTTTTCCAGAGTCCACCACCAGTTGTTCCCATATAATAGGTCAGGGGATCCCCGACCACACCTGTAGCTGAAACCGAGCGTCCTCCTCGAAAGGGGCCGATATTACGATACTTTAAAGGTGAAAAATATGTTTCCGCAGTTTGAGCAAAAACCATGGTCAAAGGCAATAGGCAAACAAAGAGTATGAGCTGTTTTTTCATAAGGTATAGGCTGGTTAAATGGTACTAAAAGAAAAAAGTCCCAAAAAATTAATTTCTTGGGACTTTTAAATGTGTGATTATTCTAAAAATAAATAATTGAGCTTTAAATTATTAAAGGCTTCGTTGAATGCTTTGATCTCTGTATCAACAAGGGTATCGAACGTTTCCAATTCTTTGTTAATCTCAGCTGTCAGTTCATTTTTAACAACAATATCCTGGTCTGTTGGGGGAAAATCATCCATGGTCACCAGACTGTTCAAATGCCCCAATTTATTGGTAAGCCTAATTGGGAAGTTAAGTGGATCCTGCCCGCTTCTGTTTTGGGTTTGGTACAGGGCCTTTTCTATGCTCTCAAAATCAGCTTTCATCTTTTTGGCCTTTTCAACCAAGTCCTTGGTAGCTTCATTGTCCTTATACTGTTTGGTAAAGGCATCCAATTGAGTGCTGATCTTACGGATCTTTTTAATGGATTGGTGTGCCCTGTCCACAGTAGCATTTACATCTTCCACAAAATCATATTGCTTTTGCATTTCTGCCACGCCTACCTCAGCTCTAGGATCAGGTAAAATGGTAAAGGTCTCTGAGGTATTTGTCCCATTGACATTTAAATGTACCTTATAATCTCCTGGAACTGCCTTGGCACCTTCTAGATTTGCCCACCAAAGGATCATTCCGTCCAATTCTTCGGCACCTTTTCCCTGGGTATCCCACACAAAGGTGTTCCCACCTTTTTTTACGGTCAGTTTCTTGTCCTTTTCCTTGGCACTTGTGTTGTAAGATTTCAAGGTGTCTCCTGCCATTGTGGTAAAGGTCAATGCAATCTTATCCTCCTCTTTAAAATCCTTTAAGTAAAAATGCGTGATGACACCATTCGGATGGTTCATCCCAGAAGTCTTTGATGGTGTTCTGGCCGCTCTTCCTTTGGTTCTATATGAATCTTTAGGTTTGTATAAAATTGTATTTGTATTCTTCTTTGCTTCGTTCAACTGGTGTAAAACGGATAGGTCATCTATGATCCAAAGGCTTCGTCCCTGGGTAGCCACAATAAGGTTATTGTCTTTAATAGTCAGATCTGTAATAGGGACAATAGGCAGGTTCAATTGGAAAGGTTTCCAATTTGCCCCATCATTGAAAGAGACATACATTCCTGTTTCTGTACCTGCGTAAAGCAAGCCTTTACGTTTCGGATCCTCCCTTACCACTCTGGTAAAATGCTCATTAGCGATCCCATTGGTGATTTTTGTCCATGTTTTACCATAATCCGTCGTTTTGTACAAATAGGGTTGAAAATCCCCCAATTTATAGCGGGTTGCAGCAACATAACACGTGCCTTCATCAAAAGCAGATGGCTCAATACTGTTCACCATGGACCACTCTGGCATCCCTGACGGGGTCACATTATCCCAATTCTGTCCGCCGTCCTTGGAAACATGAATTAGGCCATCATCACTCCCCACCCAAAGCAATCCTTCTTTCAAAGGGCTTTCGTTGGCTGCAAAAATGGTACAGTAGTATTCCACACTAGTATTATCTTGGGTTATAGGCCCCCCACTGGAAACTAATTTTGTAGGATCGTTCCTAGTTAGATCCCCACTTAATAATGTCCAGCTTTGCCCTTCATTTTCTGTGACATGGACGTGGTTGGAAAACGTATATAATTTCTTAGGGTTATGCTTGCTGAAGATAATGGGGAAATTCCACTGAAAGCGGTATTTCATGCCTTCTGCACCGTGGCCCATAGGGTTATCTGGCCATACATTGATACCTCTAACGGTACCGGTCTCATGGTTTACACGGGTCAAGAATCCGTCATAACTACCTCCGTAAACGATATCATTATTGGTAGGGTCTACTGCAATATGGGCTGATTCACCTCCTGCGGTCTCTTCCCAGTCATTTTCACTTATACTGGAACCATCGCTTCTGTGGTTGATACGGATGGTGCTATTATCTTGTTGGGCCACATAAATACGGTACGGAAACGAATTGTCAGTCGTCACCCTATAAAATTGGGCCGTAGGTTGATTGTAATAGGTACTCCAAGTCTCCCCAGCGTCATAGGATATCTGGGCCCCACCGTCATCTCCGATGATCATTCTATTGGAATCTTCCGGAGCGATCCAAAGATCATGGTGATCCCCATGAGGGGCATTGAAGGTGCTAAAGGTTTTACCTCCATCCGAAGATTTATGGTAATTAACGTTCAGGACATAAACGATATCTTCATCTTCGGTATCGGCATAAAGTCTGGTATAGTACCATGCTCTCTGTCGTAATTTACGTTCATCATTGACTTGGGTCCATTTGTTACCCCCGTCATCACTGCGGTAAAGTCCTCCTTTTTCCTTGTTCTCAACTATGGCCCAAACGCGCTCACTGTTTTTAGGGGATACGGTTACACCTATAATCCCTAAGGTATCCTTTGGAAACCCTTCATTTTTAGAAATTTCTTTCCACGTTTCTCCACTATCGGTACTTTTCCAAAGGGCAGAGCCTTCTCCCCCACTGCTGAGGCTATAAGGGGTCCTTTGGGCGCGCCATGTGGAGGCATATAGTATTCTTGGGTTATTGGGATCAAAAGTTAGATCTACTGCTCCTGCCTGATCGTTTACGAATAGTTTTTTGATCCAAGTTTTTCCTCCATCGGTACTTTTATAAATACCTCTTTCTTGGGTTGGTTTATATATATTCCCCAAAACTGCGGCGTATACCACATCGGAATTGGTAGGATGGATCCGTATCCTGGGCACATGCCTGCTATCCTTTAATCCGGCTGACGCCCATGTTTTCCCTGCATCTTCAGATTTCCAAATTCCGTATCCCGAAGAAACATTCCCTCTTAAGGTTTTTTCACCTCCTCCGACATAAATTACATTGGGGTCGCTCTTTGCTACTTCAATAGCGCCTATGCTTCCTCCAAAAAAGCCATCAGAAATATTTTCCCATTCTCGCCCACCATTGTCAGTTTTCCAGACACCACCACCGGCAGCGCCAAAATAAAATAAGTTCGGTTCTCCCGGAACACCGGTTACGGCTGCGGAACGTCCGCCACGGAACGGACCTATCAAACGATACTCCAAACTGGAATACAGTTCTTCGGGATACTGGGTATCCGAACTTGAGGATTTCTTCTTTTTTTGTGCGTTTGTGTTGAATGGCAATAGAAAGACGATCAGCATGATCATGCCAATCTTCAAAAGAAAAGATTTCATTTAAAGTTGTATTAGAATTAGTCCCTCTAAAAATAGGGATAAAAACTATTTATGGCGAAATCTTTGTGATTAAATTAGTACGAATTTCCTTACGTAGAAAAAAACCTGTGACCATAGTTGCCAGAACATCTGCAATAGGGAATGATATCCAAACCCCCAATTCACCCAGGTATTGTGGCAAAATAAGCACTAGGGGGATAAAAAAGAACCCTTGCCTACTCAAGGTGAGCAGCAATGCAGGTACGGCTTTGCCCACAGCTTGGAAATAAGCCGCTCCTATGAGTTGAAGGGCTATTATCGGGGTAGCGGCAAACACCCATCTCATTGCGCCAGGGGTATTTTCCAGTACAAAGGCGTTCATAGCCAATTCGGAAGGGGTCATCCCAGGTTTATCACTCAAAAACAAGGAGGCTATTTCCGCCGGAAAGATCATGAGGCCCACAAAGACTATGCTAGCCAAAATGGCGGCATATTTTATGGCTGTATTTATAGTTTCCCTTACCCTATCGTATTTCTGCGCTCCATAGTTAAATCCGGCAATGGGAAGAAAACCTTGTGTTACGCCAAATACGGGGAAAAGGGCGAACATCAACATCCTACCAATAATGGCATATACGGCCACCATGGCCTCTCCCCCCAAATTGAACAACACATTGTTCATTATTAGGTATATAATGCTCACAACAGCCTGTCTGGCCATGGTCACAAAGCCCAAAGCACCTATTTCCTTCAGAATTCTACGATCCAAGCCAAAATGGTTCCAGGAGATCTTTAACTCTGAATTTTTGGAGAGAAAGAAATAAAAGACATAACTGAAACACAGGAAATAACCTATGGTGGTGGCCCAAGCAGCCCCTTCCATGCCCCAATCAAAAAGATAAATAAAAATATAGTCCATCAGAAGGTTCCCAACTGACGGAATTATCATGGCTATCATGGCAAATTTTGGCTTCCCTTCGGCCCTGATCACTGTATTGCCCATCATGCACAGGGCCAAAAAAGGCACTCCATATAGGACGATGGTATAATAGATCTTTGCGGGGCCAAAAATAGCACCCTTTCCACCAAAAGCAGGAATAAGTGTATCTATAAAATATAGCCCCAAGAACACCATGGCTACAGTGACCAAAAGGGAGAGTGTGATCTGGTTCCCAAATACTTTCAGGGCTTTTTCCTTATCATTTGCGCCCAAGGCACGTGAAATAATACTAGAACCTCCGATTCCTATGGACATCCCTAGGGCACCTATAAAAAAAGAAACGGGCAATACCACATTTATAGCGGCTATGGCAATGGAACCGATCCAATTACCAACGAAAATAGAATCTACAAGAACATTCAGCGACATCACCAAAATACCAATGGATGCCGGTAGGGCCTGCTTGATGAGCAGTTTCCCTATAGGTTCAGAACCCAACTGTTCCGAAGAAACCTTTGCCATTATAAGGGCAGGGTTTCAGTAGCCTCCCATTCATTTACCCACTGGGCCATGAGGTTCACCCAATCCGGACTATCATTAAGACAAGGAATATGCTTGTAGTGTTCTCCTCCACCTTCTTCGAACTGTTCCTTCCCTTCCATGGCAATTTCCTCCAATGTTTCCAAACAGTCGGCAACAAAGGCAGGCGTAATCACAGCCAAACGCTTTTTCCCTTCTTTGGGAAAACGCTCAAACTCATAGTCGGTATAAGGCTTCAACCAAGGATCCCCCGCCAATCGTGATTGAAAGGAAACGCTCACCTTATTCTCAGGTAGGCCCATATGCTCCCTGACCAATTTGGTCATCTCATAACACTGGTGACGGTAGCAGGTATGGTGTGCAACGGAATTGATCTGACAGCAACTGCCATCTATTTTACAGTGAAATTTTGTCGGATCTGATTTTCTGATGTGTCTTTCTGGAATCCCATGGTAGGAAAACAAAAGTTGATCGTATTCAAAATCCTTCAAGCCTTCTGCAATGCTATCGGAAAGAACCTTGATATAATCCGGATTTTTATAGAATGCCGGAAGGGTGGTCAATTTCATTTCAGGAAAATAATTTTGTTGATCTTCCATCACTTTAACCACCACGGTTTCATAGGAGGACATGGCATAATGTGGGTACAAAGGCACAAGTAGCACCTCGTCCACACCTTGGTCCTTAA
Source organism: Sediminicola sp. (assembly GCA_041602195.1). Lineage (GTDB taxonomy): Bacteria > Bacteroidota > Bacteroidia > Flavobacteriales > Flavobacteriaceae > Sediminicola. The sequence goes on from JBFIGS010000013.1 coordinate 14,907, forward strand.
GTTCCTGTAGGGCTTTTTTTGTGGTCATGGAACCGTAGCGCATTCCCAAAGCTACGGGCATCTTTGTTTGTTTTTTTACTTTTTCCGTAAACCTTTCAGAAATCACAATTAATGGGGAGCCTTCTTCCCACCAGATCTTTTTATAGGCCTTGGCCGATTTTTTTGGCCTTGTCTGTAAAATTATTCCCCTTACAAGTATGTTTCTCAAGATGTTTGGGACATCAATCACCCTTTCATCCATTAAAAACTCATCCAAATAAGGCTTAACATCCTTTGCGGTAGGGCTATCTGGGGACCCTAGGTTTACAAACAAAACTCCTTTCATCTATCGAACTCTTTAAATTTTCTTTTTCAAAACAAAAATAACACTTGTAGGTGAACTATAATTTAAAAGGGCTAATTACTTTATCGATATATGTATAGAGAAATCTAATTTTAAGCCAGAAAATAGCCATAGACGCACTGTTTTTTGTAAGTTAATGGCATAATTGAAAAAACGGCCTCCTTACCCTATGGATAAATTCTTGAATAATTCCGAAATCCAGACAACCGTTTACGCTTTAGGTTCCTTTCTCCTGCTGTCCATTCTCTATATCATTACCAGGTATGCCCTGCGAAAATTGGGTGCCAATCCCAAATATCTTATTCCCAAGGATTCCATTAAAAAAGTAGGGGTCCCCTTGTTCCTTTTGTTTTTTGCATTCTGGATCCGTTCCCAATCCCTTCAGACTATTCTTGGGGTGGAGGATTTTTCCTATGTCATACGCAAAACCAGCACCTTATTGATCATTGGTTGTATTACCTGGCTGATTTTGGTAGCACTTAAGGTCACCAAAAAACTAGTCATCCAAAATTATGATGTACAGGCCGCTGATAATTTAAAGGCGAGAAAAATATACACACAATTTAATATTCTGGAACGTATTTTTATTGTCCTTGTCGTACTTCTGGCCATTGCGGCGGCCTTGATGAGTTTTGAAAGCATTAGGGAAATCGGGATAAGCCTCTTTGCCTCGGCCGGGGTGGCAGGTATCATTGTTGGGTTTTCTGCCCAGAAAATGATTGGAACTATTCTGGCAGGGATCCAGATTGCCATTACCCAACCTATAAAAATTGACGATGTGGTAATCGTTGAGGGGGAATGGGGCCGAATTGAAGAGATTACCCTCACCTATGTGGTCATCGCCATTTGGGATAAAAGGCGACTTATTGTACCCACGCCCTATTTTATTGAAAAGCCGTTCCAAAACTGGACCAAAAGCTCTGCAGATATTATGGGGACCGTTTTTATTCATACTGATTATCATGTGCCCTTTGATAAATTGAGAGAGGAGCTTACCCGAATTTTAGAAAGTACGGATCTATGGGATGGGAAGGTAAATGTGCTGCAGGTGACCGATGCGAAAGAGAGAAGCGTGGAGATCCGTGCCTTAATGAGCGCTTCGGACTCCCCTACCGCTTGGGATCTAAGAGTACTGGTCCGGGAAAAATTGATTACCTACCTACAGGAGCATTACCCAGAGAGTTTGCCCCACACCCGACTATATATTAAAAACATGGACGAATCACAGGACGGGAAAGAAGAAAAAAGCAAAAAATAAACTGTTGTGGGATACCTTCAGGGCCAAGAAAACGTTAATTATCGAATAACTTTTTATTTCTATAGATTTTTGAGGCATTTTTAATCCTAATTAAGAGATCTCTATGCGCTTTTTAATGGCCTTGGCCATCACATTCATTATCACAGGCTCTGCTGCCCAAGAAAAAAATAGCCTGCTCTGGGAGATTTCTGGAAACGGATTGGAGCAGAGTTCATACCTCTATGGTACCATGCATGTGAGCAAGAAAATTGCCTTCCGTTTGGATGATGTCTTTTATGAGGCCTTGGAAAAAAGTGATATCGTCGCCTTGGAAACCGATCCTGATACTTGGTTGGATGACGGGGATAGCCTAGGCAATTTTGGCTATGGACAAAGTTCTACTTTTACTGCAAAGGGCTTTTACATCTATCCATTTCTCGTAAAAAATCCTAAAAAGGAAGATATAGCAGCTTATTTGGCCTTTGAGGACAGGATGATCAATACCATTTTATACCGTTCAGATGGCTATTCCGGCAACTTTGAGGAAGAAACCTATCTGGATATGTTCATTTATCAGGCTGGGAAAAAATTCAACAAACCCATAATTGCCTTGGAGGATATTGAGGAGTCCTCCGCCCTGGTTGGAAGGGCCAATTTAAATGCCCTAAAAGCCAAGCCCGACGAATGGCTCCAAAAAACCATTCAGCAGCAAGATCCTACTACCTTAATGCAAGATGCCTATAGAGCAAGGAACATTAATTTAATTGACAGTATAAACCAAGGCATATACACCAGGCATTACTTAAAAAACATGCTATATGTGCGAAACCAGCAAATGGTGCTACGATTAGATTCCATTATGAGGACAGGCAAAGTCTTCACTGGTATAGGAGCGTCCCATTTACCGGGCATTAATGGTGTGATTTCATTATTGCGCAGCAAGGGATATGTGGTTGAGCCCCTAACCTCAAAAATAAGCAGTAGAAGTAGGCGCATAAAGGAGCGATTGGAAAAGCAGGTCAAGGTGAACACCTACATGGAAACCCAGCCAGAGGATGGTATATTTTCCATTTTACTGCCAAGTCAACTATATCCCGTCTCGGAGATGACCAATACCACCTATATTGCTCCCGACTTGGCCAACGGGAGCTACTTTATGGTCAATCGCATACCCACTTACTCTTTTTTAAAGAAGGATGCCCTCTTTGCCATTGAGGATATTGACAAATTTCTTTTCGAGAATATTCCAGGAAAAATCATCGAGAAAACAGCACTGTACAAAAATGGGTATTACGGACTGGACGTGAAAAACGAATTGAAAAATGGGGACCGCCAACGATACCAAATTTACATTACCCCTTTGGAAATTCTCATTTTCAAGATGGGGGGACAGGGCGACTATGTTACCCAATACTCGGACACTATTTTTAATAGTATCAACCTTAAAAAACTCGCAACGGAAAAAGAAAAGGTCACTTCCGCTTTTAAAGATTTTGAGATTGAAATGCCTTCCTTTTACACCTTCCCGAATCAGTTAAGAAATGGCACCCGGTCTATTGAAGGCTACAACAAAGATACGGACGGCTATTTTTTCCTTAAAAAGGCCACCTTGAACGATTTCAATTTTATTGAAGAGGACAGCTTTGAACTGAAGCAAATACAAAAACGTTTTTATGGGGATTTGGAATTGGAGGCCAAGTATAGTGAATCAAAAGAAAAGTCCCTGACCTCAGAAGCACCATTTAACCAAAGGCAAAAATTACACCTCAAAACAGTTATCAATGGGGGCGATTACTATCTTATGGGAGCCCTGACCCATAATGATGAGGAAGCCATCACCTACTTTAATTCCTTCACTATAAAAAAGCCCGTTTATCGGGAACCTTTTGAAAAAGTAAAGGATACCGCCCTCTACTTTACCACAGTTAGCAATATTGCTCCCCCTAAATTTGTGGATAACAGCAACAATTACTACACTGGTAAGAACAGGCCAAAGCCCTACAGCCCCTATGTAAAAAAATCGATTTACATAAACAAGAACAATGAAGCTATTCATGTAGAAGTAAGCAAGAGCCATGATTATTTAATGTTTCCAAGTATAGATTCGGTTTGGGCACTCCGAAAAAAACTATATGTAAATAGAAAGTTTACCATTTATGATGAAAAAAGAACCGTTTCTCCAAGGGGATATCATGAATTGAATCTAAGCTTAGGAGATCCGGCTAGTTCCACCAGAATTTTAGTGAAGAATATTTCTAAGGGCGGACTGCTCTATGAGCTTAAGACCAATATTGACACCCTTAGGCTACCAAGCCGATACATCACAGAATTTTATTCCAATTTTCAACCCTCGGATACCCTTATCGGTAGAAACCTAATGGAGGACAAGGTCCCTGACTTTTTCAGGGCCTTACGCCAAAGGGATAGCATCAGTACAGATGGCTTACGTTTTCTGTTATTTTCTAAAAAACATTTAGATTCCCTGACCTATTATATTTCCGAATTTAACTTTAGGGAAGACCAAAAAAATATACAGGCCTCCCTCATCCAAAAAATGGGGGAAATAGACGACCCAGCAGTTTTTCCCTTCTTTAGGACCCTCTATGTCAACTCCTACAATAACTCTAATGCCCAGACCAAAATATTACAGGCCATCTCTAAGAAGGCTGATGATTATTCTACCGAGCTCCTCTTGGAACTAATGTCGAAGGACCTGCCCCTTATTTCCAACAAACTGGAAATCCACGCCATCTTTAAACCCTATATGGATAACCTGGAGCTTGCCAAAAAACTATATCCACACATTTTGGACTATAGCACCATTGAAGAATATAATAGTCCCATCTTTTCCATTCTGGCCGATTTACTGACAGAAGGATTGATAAAACCAAAGAGTTATAAGAAGTATAGCAAGCAAATTTTAAACGATGCTAAATTACAGCTGAAAAGACATTTGGGGCAGTATATTTCTTCCGATAGCCAAAAGCGATTTTTTAGCAATACCCAATTACAGAACACAAGCATCTTGGAAGACTATGAAATACTGCTCTATCCGTTTATAAAAGACAAAGAGGTGCAACAGTTTTTTGATCGTCTCTTACTCAGTAAGGACCCTAAAATACAAACAACTTACGTTGGCCTAATGGCCCGGGATAATAAGAATATACCATTTGGAATGGTGGAATCCTTAGCTTCCAATATCAATAGTAGGGCCCTGTTGTTCAATAGGCTAAGCGATATAGACAAACTCTCACTTTTTCCAGTACAATACAGCACACAAAAACAACTGGCCGAAGCTTCATTATTTGATCAGGAGGAATATGACGAAACACAAAATACAATCCTATTTATTGCCGAAAGGCCGATAAAATATAGAGGTAAGGAATATACCGGTTATTATTTTAAATTACGGAACAATCAAGACTATGATGACGGATTTAAAATGTACCTAGTGGTATATGAAAATACCGGTGACCTTCAGACCAAGCCTTTTTTTAAGAGTCAAGGCATCCGTATTGAGGATACCGACACCGATAAAGAACTCATAGAATGGGTTACCGAAGAGTTCCTATTGAAAGATAGGCAACGTGCCATAGTTTACAGACCCTATCAATTTAGTACCTTTAATCAGTTTGGTTTTTAAAAGAGCTCGTATGATGAAAACCTTTTCGATATTTTTATTCCTAACCCTTTTGGCCCAACCAATCCTTGCCCAAGAAATTGTATGTTCCCAAATAGACAAGGCAGCTTTTGAGAAAAAGGTTGCGGAACTTCAAAAACTAAAGCAGCAGGCCAACTATGGGGAAAATTTAATAGCAGTGGGCAAGACCTTCTTTGGTGTTCCCTATGTTGCCAAAACGTTAGAAATTGGAACAACAGAATCCCTAGTGGTCAACCTGCAGGGGTTGGACTGCACCACCTATGTAGAAAATGTAATGGCCTTTGGTTCTATGTTGCGAAACCAGAAAACCGATTTTACCTCCTATATTAATGCCTTGGAACACATCCGATATGAAAATGGCAAATTGGATGGATACGCATCCCGCCTCCATTATTTCTCCCATTGGATAAAGGACAATGAAAAGAAAGGTCTGGTAAAGGATATAACCGCAGATATAGGCGGAATAGAAATCGACAAAGAAATCAATTTTATGGGGACCCATAGGGACCTATATCCCTTTTTAAAGAACGATCAAAATTTTGAAAAGATCCGGCAAACGGAAAAGCACCTCAACGGACAAAAGCTCTGCATCTTGCCTCAGGACCAGATTGCCGTAAACGAGCACCTCATCCAATCCGGGGATATTATCGCCTTGACCACTTCCATTAAGGGGTTGGATATTACCCATACCGGTTTTGCCAGCAGGGAAGCCGATGGGCGTATCCATTTATTGCACGCCTCCACTGGATCTATGCAGGTAGAGGTCTCAGAACTGCCCTTGGTAGATTATCTTAAGAAGATTAAGAGCAATACCGGAATTATGGTAGCCAGACCCCTTTAAATAGAACGCCCTCTCAAGCTTTTAGCTGCCAATATGAATTCATAGCAGTCTTTAAATAACCATTTTTACAAACCATCCGGTTTGTTGTTGGTAGATTTTATGCCCAGCAAGCTCAAAAATCGGCATTTCAGCGGTACTCTGCACTTCTATATCCCATGCTCTTGCCCTTCATCGCATTTTGTTAAGACTGAAAAACCAACCAAGCGGTCGGTTTAACTCATATTGCCCCATTCATGACTACTGTCCCTTTTGGGTAAAGATTTCCAGCAGTTTTTTCTGATCTTCAGGAAATACTTCGTGTAAATCGATCTCAGTTATGGAACCGTCATTTAATGTGACGAACAAAATATTGTTCTTAAGGGCCACATTCCCAACTTGATTGAAACGGAGTGTTTTTCCAAAGCGCGTTTTGATCCTATAGACAACTCCCTTTTTGTTCCATTCCACATAATTTTTATACCAGAACATCTTGCTAAAATGAAGGCCAAAAAATAAGTATCCTATGACAGTGGAAATGGAGGTCCAAAGGCTTCCTTCTCCAAGATAATTTTTATAAAATCCAATCAAGATTAAGGTCAGGCCTATCAATAAAAGTATAATGGATTGAAATCGGTTCAACTTATTAAAATGTATATGCTTCATTTTATCTTGTTCTTTTTATTAATGATTAATTCCTATACCAAGGTGAGCGCATAGCCCAGGGCTGCACCTCCTAAAACTATAAAGGCACTGTTTAATTTTTTAAATACAAAGACCAGTACCAAACTGGCCAAGGCTATAATCACGGTACGCCAATCCGTAAAGGTTTCTTTTCCCATGACAATACACACCGCCATAATTACCGCTACGGCCGCCACATTCACCGCATCCAAAAAAGCCCCCATTATTTTGGATGCCCGCATTTTAGGGATCAACGGGTTTAAAATGGCCACGAAGATGAAGGAAGGCAAAAATATCCCTAGAGTTGCCGCTAGGGCACCCCATAGTCCATTCATTTGCCAGCCAATAAAGGTGGCCGTAGAAAGTACCGGACCAGGAGTAAACTGGCCTACCGCCACTGCATCTATTAGCGCCTGGCGGGTAAGCCAACCATGGGTTACCAATTCCGCATCTAAAAAGGCAAACAACACATAGCCACTGCCATACAAAATGGCCCCTATTTTCAAGAAAGTCAGGAAAATATGCCAGGTATCCATTTTCCCCATGTTGATGCCCTGCAAAAACAATATGGGCAAAATACTATAGAGGGTTCCTCCTGGTCTTTTTAAAAAATAAAGAATCAGGCCTATGGCCCCACAACCAAAAAGCGCCAAGATCTCATTTACCCCCAACAAACAGGCCACGAGCGTGGCCACACCTAAAATCCATAGTTCGGTTGATTTAAAGGCCTTAGTTCCGAGACGATAGGCTGCCATTACAATTATAGCGATAACTGCTGGCTTTATTCCGTAGACAAAGGGTTCCACTTCTGGCAATTGACCATATTCTTGATATAGCCAAGCAAAAATGCCTGTTATGAAGACTGCCGGAAGAATAAAACACAATCCAGCTACCAACAAGCCTTTCCAACCTGCGCGTTCGTATCCGCAGTGCATGGTCATCTCGGTGGAGTTAGGTCCAGGGATAATATTGGTAGCCCCCATCACATCCAGAAAATGTTGTTGGGTCATCCATTTCCTTTTTTTAACAACCTCATCTTCCATCATGGCGATATGGGCCGCTGGTCCTCCAAAGGAAATACTCCCTAACTTAAAAAATAGACTTGCAATCTCTTTCAGATGTTGTTCTTTGGCCATGGGTTATCCTCTTATTTAGCTTTGATGCGGCTATTCTATTTTCCCTTTCCTTGTTATTTCGTCGGCTACTTTTTGTATGGTTTCCCAAGCCTTTTCTACATGGGATTTAGCCACATTGGTCTGCCCAATGGACATGCGAAGGGTATATTTTCCATCGATCTTGGTATGTGTTAGATAGAGTTCGCCCGAGGCATTTAATCTTTGCAGCAATTGCTCATTGATGGTATTAAGTTCTTGCTGGTCTTCTACTTCTTTTGGCATATATCTAAAACAGATCAGGTTCATGCTACGGGGCACTACTATCTCAAATGTAGGCTTCTTTTTTAGCTCAGATTCCAACCATGCTGCTATTTCTATATGCAATCGCAGCATTTTTTGTAGCCCCTCAAGCCCGTAATGCCGCATCACAAACCATAATTTCAAAGACCTGAAACGCCTTCCTAATGGAATTCCCCAATCGCAATAATTGTTCACTAGTCCGTCTGAAGCTGTTTTCAAATATTCTGGCAAGATAGAAA
>JBFIGS010000014.1:0-22568 GCA_041602195.1 Sediminicola sp.
AAAAAGCAATATCGTTTTCAATTGCCAACACGAAATGACCTACGGACATTAGAATCCCTCCCAGAAAAATAGAGTTTCGCATTCCTAAAATTTGATCGGAAATACGTCCTCCGATTACTGTTGATGCGTACACAAGGGATCCGTAAGAGGCATAAACGGCCGCCGTAGCAAAATCCCGTTCGGCCAAGGCCTCAAAAATAACCTCTACCATGTAGAGGGTCAATAGGGCACGCATACCATAGAAGCTAAAACGCTCCCATAGTTCAGCGAAAAAGAGATAAAACAATCCCTTGGGATGTCCAAAAATTTCTTGCTGTTCGCTTGGTTTGATGGTATTTGACATATAAGTTGTTTTGGTTAAAGGTTCTCTTTAATAAAGTTGGTCATTTTGGTAAACAGGTGCAGTCTGGTGTTGCCCCCATATATTCCGTGATTTTTATCAGGATAAATGGCCCAATCAAACTGTTTGTTTGCCTGCACCAAGGCTTCTATCATGCGCATGGAATTTTGTACATGAACATTATCATCACCCGATCCATGTACCAACAAATATTTACCCTTTAGTAATTCTGGGTAATTAAATGGGGAATTGTCATCATACCCACTTGGGTTTTCAGCCGGGGTCTTCATAAATCGCTCTGTGTAAATAGTGTCGTAGAAACTCCAAGAAGTTACCGGAGCAACGGCAATTGCCATTTCAAACACCTCATTTCCCTTAAGCAGGCAATTAGTGGACATGAAGCCACCATAGCTCCAACCCCAAATACCAGTACGATTTTCATCGATATATGCAAGATCACTCAAGGAAGTAGCAGCGGCAATTTGGTCTTCAACCTCGTATTTCCCTAATTCCAATTGGGTAACTTTCTTAAAATCCCTGCCTTTAAATCCGGTACCCCTACCGTCTACGCACGCAATGATATATCCTTCGGCAGCCAACATCTGGTACCAATAATCATTGGAGGACATCCATCTATTGGCCACGGATTGTGAGCCTGGACCACTGTATTGGAACATCAATAATGGATACTGCTTTGTAGCGTCGAAATCTTGTGGTTTGATCATCCACATATTTAGGTCGTTGCCGTTGATAGAAAGTGTTGAAAATTCCTTTGGACTTATGGCATACGCCTCCAATTTCTTCAGAAGAGCCTGGTTATCTTTAATTTTCTTTAATTCCTTTCCAGTTTGGGCCTTATGCAAGGTATACACCGGTGGCGTAGTTGCACTGGTAAATGTATTTATGAAATAAGTGAAATCGGCACTAAAAGAGGCATAGTTTTGTCCAGTTTTCTCGGTCAGCCTTTTTTTGCTTTTCCCGTTTCGGCCAATACTATAAACATCCCTATTGATAGATCCGTTTTCCGTAGACTGGTAATAAATCTTATCCGTTTTCTTATCATAACCATAATAACTGGTTACTTCCCAAGAACCTTTGGTGACCTGGTTCTTCAATTTTCCTTTGGAATCATATAGGTACAAATGGTTGTATCCATCCTTTTCACTACTCCAGATAAAACTGTCATCAGCCAAAAACGTAAGGTTATCTGTAATGTCAACATAGGCCTTGTCACGCTGCTCTAAAAGAAGTGATACCTTATTATTAACGGCATTTACGGACATCAATTTTAAAAGATCCTGATGGCGGTTCAATATTTGGACACTGAGATTATTGGCATTGTTCATCCATTTTATCCGTGGAATGTAATAGGCATCTCCCAGGTCTACCATAGAGACCTTGCCATTAGCAATATCGTATATGTGCAAAGAAACAACTGCATTATTCTCTCCGGCCTTCGGGTATTTAAATTCGTGTCGGCTTGGATATAATTCAGACCCGTACAAATCCATTGAAAATTCGGGCACTTCTGATTCATCAAAGCGAATGAATGCAATTTTGGTTCCGCTGGAATTCCATTCAAAGGCGCGAACAAATCCAAATTCTTCTTCATATACCCAGTCGGTCACCCCATTGATGATCTTGTTTTTAACACCGTCCATAGTGACTTGGACCGTAGTTTTATCGGCTACATTGAACACAAATAAATTGTTGTCTTGCACATAGGCCACTTTAGACCCATCTGGGGATAATGTTGGCTCTTGAATTTTTGTATCAGCTATTTTGACGACGGATTTGGAAGCAACATCGTACAAATAAAAAATTCCTAGCGTAGAACGTCTAAAAATGGGCTCTATCTCAGTTGCCAATAATATCTTACTCTCATCCTTACTAAATTCGTAGGAAGTGAAATATGGAATTTCTTTACTGTCAGCAGATGAAACCATAGTCTCCAACTTTTCCAGGGTGGAATAAGCGTATTTGTCGATCATGGAAGATTTCGTATCCCGATCGCTGTTTAGAACGGTATATTCGGTTCCGCTGTTCATAGATCTCAGTACGTCCATGCCCTCAGTCCTGAATTCACCATTCCAAATTTCCTCCAAAGGAACTTGCTTGTCTTGGGCCGTACCGGCCACTATAAAACCTAAAATAAATAAGAGTGAGAAGTGTAGTTTTTTCATTAATTTTCAAAAATTGTTTAAAACGTCCAAGTTTACTAATAATTTCACAAAAAAATAAACTTTGTTCTTAAATAATCACAACTTTAGGAGAGTATGGGCACTTGGGTATCTAGGTCCTCCAATTATTGTGTTTATCACTATCTTTGGCGTACAGATTAAATAAATGAAGATGGCCCCTATAGAAGGATTCTCAAAGCTTACCAAAGAAGAAAAAATAGAATGGATTTCTACTAAATACACAGATAATTCCAAGGAAACCAAGGCAACGATCAAACGGTATTGGAATACGGACAAAGAACTCCAAAAGCTACATGATGAGTTCATAGAAAACACCATCACCAACTTTTACCTACCCCTGGGTATTGCACCCAACTTTTTAATAAATGACAAACTGTTCGCCATACCAATGGCCATTGAGGAGAGCTCTGTGGTGGCTGCTGCGAGTAAGGCTGCTAAATTTTGGCTCCATCGCGGTGGATTTAAAACACAGGTATTGGGTACAGAAAAAATTGGACAGGTACATTTCATGTACAAAGGGGACAGCAAAAAATTAGAGATATTCTTTAATGGCATAAAATCCAAGCTATTGGAGGAAACGATTCCAATAACTAAAAATATGACCAAAAGGGGTGGCGGCATCACAGGCATCCATTTACGAAATAAGAGCAAAGAACTTAAGGACTATTACCAACTCCATTGCACCTTTGAAACACTAGATGCCATGGGTGCCAATTTCATCAATTCCTGTTTGGAACAATTGGCACTCACACTTAAAAAAGAAGCGTTGAAATATTCGGGGTTTACCGAGGAAGAGAAGGATATTGAAATTGTAATGAGCATCCTTTCAAATTATGTTCCCAATTGTTTAGTAAGAGCCGAGGTCAGCTGCCCCGTTAAAGACCTGAAAGAGGGAAATGAGGTCTCAGCCTTGGAATTTGCAGAAAAAATGGTGCGTGCCGTTGACATAGCTAAAGTAGAACCCTTTAGAGCGGTTACCCATAACAAAGGTATAATGAACGGAATCGACGCAGTGGTCCTGGCAACTGGAAACGACTTCCGGGCAGTGGAAGCCGGAATCCATGCCTACGCGTCCAAAGATGGACAATACACTAGTTTGACCCATGCCTCTATAGCCGATGGCATCTTTAGATTCTGGATAGAAGTACCTTTGGCCCTAGGGACCGTAGGCGGATTGACGAGCTTGCACCCTTTGGCAAAAATGGCCTTGGATATATTGGATAGGCCCTCAGCAAAGGAATTAATGCAGTTGGTGGCAGTTGCTGGTTTGGCACAGAATTTTGCAGCAGTAAGATCCTTGGTCACCACAGGTATACAACAAGGGCATATGAAAATGCATTTGATGAATATCTTGAACCAGATGCAGGCAACGGAAGAAGAAAAAAGCACTTTGGTGCATCACTTTAAAAAGAATACGGTCACTCACAATGCTGTGGTAGAGGCAATGCAGGTATTACGAAAAGGGCAATGAAAAAACACTATTACAGCAACGGCAAACTTTTGATTACAGGTGAATACGCCGTACTGGATGGTGCCCTAAGCCTGGCCTTGCCTACAAAGTATGGACAATCTCTAACCATTTCCTCAATAGAAGGCGATAACATCGTTTGGAAGAGTTACACAAACGCAGAAGAAATATGGTTCGAAACTACTCTTGAACCAGCTGATATTAAACAGTACGTACCCGTATCAAAGACCGGCACAACTACATTAGAAGCTTCGGTTAGGGAAACCCTGTTACGCATCTTAAACGCTGCCTATCACTTAAATTCCAATTTCCTGAAGAACACCAAAGGACTTATGGTAGAGACCCATTTAAATTTTCCAAGGGATTGGGGTTTGGGATCTTCCTCTACCCTTATCAACAACATAGCCCAGTGGGCCCAAGTGGATGCCTTTAAATTGCTTTGGGACTCATTTTCTGGCAGTGGGTATGATATTGCATGCGCACAACACAAAACACCCATCCTATACCATTTAAAAAAGGATATACCAGTAGTAGAGGCAGTAAGCTTTGATCCTCCTTTTAAAAACCAACTATATTTTATACATCTTAACCAGAAACAAAATAGCCGGGATGGCATTGCCCAATATCGAGAAAAAGAGTCTGATCTTCTCCATTTGATCTCCGCAATCAATCAGATCACCAAAAGAATTCTAAAATGCCAGGATTTGCAGGAATTCAATGCTCTGATTGACGAACACGAGCAGTTAATAGCCGATAATTTGCAAATGGAAACCGTTAAAGCAAAGCTGTTTCCCGATTTTTCCGGTAGTATTAAAAGCTTAGGGGCCTGGGGAGGTGATTTTATTTTGGCCACAGGCACAAAAGAAACCATATCCTACTTCAATAAAAAGGGTTTCAAAACTGTGATTCCCTATTCTGAAATGATTCTATAACATAATAAAAAAGCCTCCCAATGGGAGGCTTTTTTATTATGAATTAACTTCTAACTCGATTAGTAGAAGATAGATCTTTTATCCTCAATCTCTGCTGCCTCTTTTAAAGCTGCGAATACTGCCGTAGTTACCTTGGATTCATTAGCGGCCTTAACATTATTGGCATATGTACTGTAATTGTCCAAATTAGGAGCTGCTTCCTTATTTGTAACCTTTACCATAAACACACCGGTTTCACCCTTTATCAATCCAGAAGTATTTCCCTTATCCATGGCAAATGCCCTACCGACAACCAATGGTTCTCTTCCAGCACCTGGAATGGTAGGTGTCTGCATTGTTAGAGCCGATGCAGTCGCCATGCTTACATTGTTGTCCTTGGCCAAAGCGTCCATGGATTTTCCTTTGTTGGCTTCCATAATACGTTCTGCTTTTTTGTCCTTTCTAATTTTAGGTAGCACAATCACTGATGCATCTTCAGGAGACATAACACCTTCTTTATAAGTTGCAGTCAATTGAACCACGGCATAGCCATTATTGATATTAAAACGCTTTATATCACCAACTTTGGTATCCTCGTTAAAAGCCCACTGAACAACAGGTCTTTGAGCAGATAGTCCAGGAAGGTTCTCATCCATGGCCTTTATTTTATTTACAGGCCTTACCATATAATCTTTGGATTTTGCCAATCCAGCAAAATTCTCTTTAGAATCCGCAGTTTCCATCTCAAATTTAGTGGCATCGGTAAACAATTTATTTGTTGTTTCCTCTGAAGGCTCTATTTCCCTTGCCAAAGTAGCAATTCGATAAATATCTTGCTTATCATCTACCTTTACAATGTGAAACCCAAATTCTGTTTCCACAAGTCCAATATAACCTACCGGGTTATTGAATGCAACATCATTGAATTTTTCGGTCATCACACCTTCTTGGAAATATCCGAGGTCTCCTCCTCGTGGAGCAGATGGTCCGTCAGATTTATCCCTTGCCAATTCAGCAAAAACAACACCTGTCTTTTTAGCTTCTGCCAAAAGTTCTTTAGCCTCTTTTTCAGCCTCTTCCTTAGTTCTTTGAACCTCCGGATTAGCTCTTTCAGCACCAGCAAAAGAAATTAGGATGTGGCTTGCTTTTACTGAACCATTCGGCTTTTTGTCGACCATCTTGGAAAACTTAAAGAAATTTCCATCTCTATATGGGCCATAAATTCCACCAATTGGCAAATTGATCAAAGAATCTGCAAATTTTGCTGGCAGATCATTTTTAGCCTTGTAGATGGTATCATACTTCAAGTCTGAATTCCTATCCAAGAAAGCTGCCAAATCAGTACTCTTTCTAAAACCAACTAAAGTATCGTTGGCATCCTTAGATGCATTATACTCTATAGTATCGTCCAATAATTTAATTATTTCTTCCTTAACGGCTTTTTCATCTTCTAAAGATGCTTTCTCTTCAAAATAAACAAAACGAATATCCCTAGCCTCCTCTTGTTTAAAATCTTTTTTATGGGCAGAAATATAATTTTCAATCTCTTTTTTGCTTACCTGAATGGCACTATCCGAAATAGAAGTATAAGGTACGCGCACATAGCTTAGGTCTACCTTATCGTTTGCCAACTTATATTCGAACTCTCCCTCTTTAAGGGTTGCTCCAACACCTGCTCTTATCAAGTTGAAATAGGTCTGCTCTTTGGCCATTTGTATAATGGCCTTTTCCTCTTGCAACCAGATCTCATACTGAGCTGGATTATTCGTTTTAAGATCTGCAATAAACCCACGGAATTTATTGGCATCAAATACCCCATTTTCATTTAAGAACTGTGGACTCTGACTATACGCAGGATTACTGCTGATATAATTTACAATCTGATCTTGCTCAATATCAATACCGAGCTCTTCAAACTGCTGACCCAATACCATATTGCGAACTTCTTGTTCCCAAACAGTATTCACCATTTGCATCGAAGATGCTTGTGGGCCATATCTTCTTGAGGCCGCTTCTACTTTTTGCCTAAACTCATCTATAGAGATTTCTTCGCCATTTATTTCTGCCACAGAAGAACCAACCTTCCCGTCAGAAAAGCCATCACTGCTGAATACACCTGAAATCACAAATGCAAACAAAGCCAACCCTATGATCAAAATCAATACGGTGGTTCGTTTCCTAATCTTCTCTAATACTGCCATTATGTAAACTATTTTAAATCAGTTGGCGAAATTACCATTTTCTTTCTTGTATTAAAATTTTTATTTTATAAATAGCAAAGAAAATATGGGATAACTGATGGATTCTAAATCTATTGTGGTTCCATTACTTGGAATAAGCGATACTAGCAGGAGGAAATTACGTAATTATTGAAATTCTACCAGTCCTTTTATATGGGGATATCAACCTTTCAAAAGAGATCTATAAGGGAAACTTAATCGTTATTCGAAATTTGAAGACTGACCAAATCGATCTTGGTATTGGAAGCTTCCAACACCGTAAACATAAAATTCCCTATTATAATTTGAGAATCTTGCTCCGGAATTTCTCCGGTCTCATTGACAATAAGTCCACCCAGGGTTTCGTACTCGTCACTCTCAGGTAGGTTGAGCTTATAATTTTCATTGATATAGTCCACTTCTAGCCTAGCTGAAAACTTATAATTGCTTTCATCAATTTTTTCTTCAAGCAGGTCTGTAGAATCGTGCTCATCTTCGATCTCACCAAAAAGCTCTTCAACAATATCCTCAACAGTCATGATACCCGAGGTACCCCCGTATTCATCCAAAACTACAGCGATACTCTTTCGTTTTTTAATAAGGACGTGTAGGATGTCACTGATCATCATGGTCTCAGGGACAAATTCAACGGGCAGCAGCACACTTTTAATGGTCTTTGGCTTTTTAAAAAGCTCATAGGAATGCACATAGCCAATGATATTGTCCACAGTATCCTTGTATATAAGAATTTTTGAAAACCCTGTTTCCGTAAATAGCTTGACTAAATTTTTTGGTTTTTCGTGTAATTCTACGGCAGTGATCTCAGTCCGAGGTATCATTACTTCTCTTGCTTTTACCGCGGAAAACTCAAGGGCATTCTGAAAAATCTGGATTTCAGAATCCACCTCATCTTCTTCTTCCACGGTTTCCATTTGCTCAGTGATGTAATCACCAAGCTCAATTTTACTAAAAGCCAATTGCACCTCATCCCCATCTGTTTTAAAAAGTGCCTTCAAAATAAAATCGGACACCCAGATGACAAATTCTGAAATAACCGAAAAAAGTATGTAAAAAAGATAGGCTGGGACTGCCAATAACTTAAGAAGGGTATTGGAGTAGATCTGGAAAAGCACCTTGGGCAAAAATTCTGCCGTAAAAAGAATGACCAAGGTAGAAATAATAGTTTGGGCCACTAAACTAAAATCGGTCAACATAATATTGACCAATCCATATGGCGACGGATACAACCCTTGAAACCACTGCATGAGCAGATCGCCCATATAAAATCCATAGACCACCAAAGCAATATTATTGCCTATAAGCATGGAAGCGATAAACTTGGATGGTTTCCGAGTGAGCCTAGTGAGTACTTTGGCCAGAATACCTTCCTGTTTTTTTTCTATTTCTATATGAATCTTATTCGCAGAAATGAATGCTATTTCCATTCCCGAAAAAAAAGCGGACAATAAAAGTGTTGCAACGATTACAATTATGGACGTTTCCACTATTTCTGATTGTCTTTTTTACGTTGTTCGAATTTCTTTCTGTAATTTCTTCGGAAAAAGAACATTCCCAAAGATACCACTGCAAAGAATATAAAAAGGTAGGTCTCTTGAGGAGATACGCTCCACAGAGTTGCTATTTTATAAAGCGAAATAATTGCAACCACTAAATAAAGGTATTCGGTATATCTTAAAACTTTGATCATATTACTCTTCTTTTATACTCATAAAACCATAGGTCCTATGGGCGCTGAAAAAACTAAAATCCTTATTAAAATCCATTCCCTCCCCGTCCATTACGGTACCGTCTTCAGGATTGGTATACTTAAATTTTGCCTGGGTGAAAATCCATTCATTTGCCCTATCCCAATATAGTTGAGGTGTTTCCAGCATTTTACCATCATGGGTCTCGATCACCACATTGCCCTGTAAATCTATCAAATTTGTGTCAGAATAAATAATCCCATAATCGGCTTTTATTATGCTTTTATTATTTTGGTCATCATAAAAATCGACCTTCAGGCCATCGGGAAAAGTCCTATACCTAAATCTAAGGTTATCAAAATCTTCTGTGCTGGGGCTGGACAAAACAGCAATAATTTTGGTGGACTCCACACCTTCGCTACCCACCTCGTTTTTCGTTTCTGTATAGGTAAGTGTGAAGTTTTGTGCTACACCTTGGGGATAAATCAATTCCGCTGCCTCCTTCCCCACTCTTTTATAATTGTCCTTACAGGATAAAAAAAACATTGCCATAGAAAATACTACGGCAATGCTCATGAAATTATTTTTAAAAAGATTGTACATCTTATAAGCTAGGCACAGTTACGCTACCTCCAACCCAACAGCTGAAAGCAACCGTTTTACCAGCCATTCCAGAGTTGAATATATCTTCTTTTGAAGGAGCTTTGGACGCATAGCTAGTTGCAGCCTGTGCAGATCTACCGCTTAACGCAGGATCTACTCTACCGGCTTGTCTTGCAACATCTGCAGCTTTCCAATAAATTGCTCTTTTTTCAAAAGTGGTAGTACCACAATCGTTGGCGCTACTAGCATATAAACTTGCAATCAACAAATAAGCCTTACCATTGGAAGGGTTGGCATCCAATGCCTTTTGGGCATAACTCCTTGCTGAGGACTTGCTAGACCTTACGTAGGTTGTTGCAATTTTATAAGCAATGTCTGAACGCTTTTTGGCATTGGTCTCCAATTCTAGAGCCTTGTTGTAATCTGATACAGCTCCTTTGGAATCACCTGCCTTCAACTTTAGAGTTGCCCCGTACATGTAAGCCTCTGCGGAAGGATCCAAAGCCAACTGAGCTTCGAATAATTTTTTGAACAAAGGATCATCGGTACATTCTTTGGAGAACATTCTACCTACAGCACCTTTCACCCAGTTTACATCGGTCTTTTTAGCTTCAAAATTCTTCTCATATAATGGAATCAAGTTTTCGCAATTTGCCAAGGCACCTAATTTACCATCGATACTTTCAGATATTTTACCATATGTTTCAGAATAGCTGTTTGCCGACTTCAACTGTCTTTGTTCCTTAGAGGTCAACGTCTTCGCATCCTCTTTTGGAAGTAATTTTTGGATTATGGTTGTATACTTGTCATTCTCCACATCTATTTTGGCCATTACAGCATCATACGTTGAGAAAACCAAATCTAACTCCTTGCTTCCTTCAGCATTCAAATCCACTAAACTTGAAAAATAAAGGTACAATGCCTTTGGATTTGTAAAATTGTCTTGATCTTCCGTAAAAGCTTTATGCAATTGCTCGTAGATCTCACTGTTTGAGGCTAATTTATTATCATATTTTAAGATGATCTTATCGATAATGGTCTCGGCCTTATTTGTTTTTTGAGGAAAATATTTTAGTCTATCGTCATATAATTTCTCCAATTGGTCAATGGCTGCAGTCTTCTCTGCTCCCGTAGCTTTTTCCACCCTATCAGCTAGAATACGCTCACCATATGGAAAGTTGGCCCAGTTTAGATCAGGACAATTATCATATACCATTTTCCATGGTGTGTAGGCAGCATCGTAATTTTTCACTTTGGCGTGCTCAACATATATAGATAGGTTATTGCTGCATTCAGGATTTTGAGCCTGAGCCTGAGCATTATTTATACTCCCATACCCCAATACTGTGAAGACAGCGATGTAAAGTATCTTTTTCATTTTCTTATCAGTTTAAATGGTTAATGTTCTTATTAATTTATTTTTCTTTTTTGGAACCACCTATCGTTTAACGAAAGCCCTAAATTCATTTTTAGATAACTCTCTTCAACTAGATCGGCATCGGTTGTACCTCTTCTTCCCAACTCGAAACCGATGTTGAGATTTGAGAAACTTCCTCCCAATGGTAACCCAACTCCAAAAGTTATGCCAAAGTTATTTATCTCCTTATCATTGATCACCAAACCAGATTTCGTAAGCTTGGCTCCCGCCCTATAAGTTACTCTTTTAAAGTAACTTGTGAAAGAAGAATAATCAGGAACAAAAAATCCACCAAAACCAAAAGTACTGGCATCGTTATAATCTACATTGTTTCTATTCAAAAATTCATTTTCAAAAGAAGACAACCCCTGCAAACTATATTCTGCTCCAACAAACCATTTCTTATCCTCTCCAATTCCGAGCCCCAAAGTAGTGGTTGTGGGTACCTTAATTTCGGTATTCTTTAAGCCCTGTGCTTGCAAATTTACATTAATTACCTCAACATCAGCCCCTGTTGACAAGGAAAATGATCCAATAGTACGTGTATTTTCTGAAACTAAATTCATTTGGGTATTAACACTTACTGAGGTATATAGCCTATATTTTTCAGAAATTTTGGGCGTATAATTGGCGGCATAATTGAAATCAAATCCGTTTACTCTTGATTCTCTCCTGTCCAAAGTACCGAATTGTACCCCTTCTACGGTCTGGACCCTCTCATTGTTCAAGTTTCCAAAATTAAAGTTCAATGTGGCACCGATACTGAAATCCTTAAAAACCTCATAACCCAGAGAAGTGTACAATCTGTTAAGACCCCCGTCTCCAGAAGCTGAATAGGTTAAGGCAGCACCTTCTGCATTGACCCCCTGTGTTACAGAGTTGTATCCAACGGAAGAGTATGGCATAAGTCCAAACCCTAGACCAAAACCTTTCCCCAATGGCAAACCAATGGCCAAATATTCCAGATTAGATACAGAAGCATTTTCCTGATCGTCAAATGTTTTTAATCTTGATTCTTTTCTGGTAAGTCCGGCAGTATAAGTGGTCAGTGCCAATTTACTATAGGCCGCAGGGTTTCTAAGATTGATATGGATGCTGTCGGCATAAATTGCCACACCGCCCATCATCTGATTTTCAACAGTTCCTGCTGCTTTTAAATCGCCAATACCAAATGAATAAGGGGATACTGTACCGTTTTGGGAATAGATAATACAAGTTGCACAGTAGACAATTGCAATTACAAATTTTTTGATCATTTATCGTTTATTGTATTCGAGCAAATAATTTAACCCCTCTAGGAGAAATTTAGAATGCGCAAATATGGTATTTTTTAATCGTTTTGACAAAAATTGCATATCCCCTCCCGTTAAAATAACTGTTAAATTTATAAATCTGGCATTATATTGCTCAATTACCCCATCTATTTCATTGCAAACCCCGTTCACTACTCCGCTATGGATGCATGATGCGGTAGTATTCCCAATAAAATCCAATATATCATCGGTTTCAAGTAGCGGTAATTTGGAAGTTTGTTCATGTAGGGCTTTATACCTCATTGCAATCCCAGGAGATATGGCACCCCCCAAGTATTCTCCTATATCGTTAATCATATCATATGTGATACAGGTCCCAGCATCTATGACCAGCGTATTCCCTTTTGGATTATAATAAAAGGCAGCGGTTGCCAATGCGATCCTATCCACCCCCAAGGTGTGGGGCGAAGCATAAGAATTTTTGAATGGAACCAAACTTTTGGAGCTTAAAATATGGACCTTACTAAAAATAGCGACCATCGCGATGTGCTTTTTCTCCAAAAAACCTACTGAAGAGACGATGGAATGATTAATATCTGGGTATTCCTCAAAAAAATCTTTGATTTTTTTACAAAATCCATCCAACTCCACTTTTTGATCAGACAGCATCCTATCTCCATCAAACACAGCGAGTTTAACAAAAGTATTACCAGCGTCAACTATCAGGTTCATACTACAAAGATCATCATTTGAAAAAAAACTATTTGCTTTTTTTTGATTTTTGTTTGGATATCGCAAAATTGAAATTATATTTGCAACCGCTTAAACGGCATGGTGCCTTAGCTCAGTTGGTAGAGCAATGGACTGAAAATCCATGTGTCCCTGGTTCGATTCCTGGAGGCACCACAATAAAATCCTTACTTCGGTAGGGATTTTTTGTTTTAAGAAGTTTATGAATACCTGAAATGTCGTGAAAAAGTCACCAAGATGAAAAATTTTTCACCCCTTAATCTTCCATATGGATTTCACTTTGGACAATTGAAAATCATTGATTATGATATCTTTTTGGCCTTTATTCTTTATTTCCAAAGCATTATAATTTTCATTGGGAAACAACTGGGAGGTCATGGCGTACTGTCCGCCGTTTACAAAAATTTCAATGGAGGAGCTGTCCATAATAAACCTGAACCCTACTTCCCCTACTGGCAAATTAGGCAGCTTCATTGTTTGTATTGGATCTGCAAAGGATTCGTGAAAATCAGTTTTTCCCGAATTTGCCCTATTTAGCGTCATCGTCATAGTAGCCCTATCTAAAGTTACCACAACCTGCTCATCAAGACCATTTTTATAGGTAAGATCAAAAACAGTCGCACCTGTACGGAATTGAAGATCCGATTGGTTATAATTTTCAAATGAAATTTCAGAAGCGCCTTGGGAGGCCACTGTCAAATTTCTTAACGGCTCTTTATCCAATAGATCATCAAAACCTTTCAACGGATAATTGAAGAGTTCATATGAATCCCCGGTCTTTTGAAGACTCAACTTTCTTGGCAAGGTCATGGCACTTCGCCATTTTTCTGTTGGAGTGTCCCTGGCATAGTCCCAATTACTCATCCACCCTATAAAAATTCTATCATTATTGGGCACGTTGTTATAGGTTACTCCCGCATAATTATCCCTGCCCAGATCTATCCAGTGCTCATCTTTTTGATCAGAAGTAAATGTTGTACCATCAAAATCCCCAATAAAATATTGGGTACCACTACCACCATTGGGAGCACCCGGATTTATGCTGATCAACAACACCCACTTAACTTCATCGGTGCCTTCTACTTTTAGGGGAAAAAGATCGGGACACTCCCACACTCCTCCATGGGCACCTTGATTTCTTCCAAATTCACTTTTATATTTCCAATCTATCAAATTGGGAGACTCCCATATTTGAAGGTGATCTCCTGCCACAAGGAGCATTGTCCATTTATCGACCTTATCGTTCCAAAAAACTTTTGGATCCCGAAAATCCTTTACACCCTTATTGGGAATAACAGGATTGCCATCATATTTTATCCAGGTATCCCCATTGTCCAAGCTATAGGCAATTCCTTGGGTCTGAAAATCATTTTTCCCTGCTTTTTCACCCTCAATTAAATGATAGGTGTATATCGCCACCAATGCCGGATTATCTCTACTCCCAAAGCCCGAGGTATTGTTCTCATCTACTACGGCACTACCAGAAAAAATGTAACCATGTTCATCTGGGAATAAGGCAATTGGCTTGTGTTCCCAATGCACCATATCCTTGCTTATGGCATGCCCCCAGTGCATTGGCCCCCATACCGTATCATCTGGATAATATTGATAAAACAGATGGTACACTCCTTTATGGAATACCAAGCCATTAGGATCGTTCATCCACTTTTCCTCAGGGGTATAATGAAACTGGGGCCTGTAAGCCTCTTGGTAATATATAGTTTCCGCCGATTCGTCCATTTGAGAAGCTTCTTTAGGTGTTTCCTTACATGACAAAAAGAATCCAAAACTCATCAACAGTAAATATATTTTTCTTGGCTCCATATCAGCAAAATTCTATTATTTACTAAAAATAAACATTTAATCGGTTCCCAACCATACAACCCTAATGCTTTGTTAAAATCCCATATTTACCCTCCTAAATGGTATCTTTGTATAACATAACTCAATAGCTATTAATGAAAATTAAGTATTTCATATGTCTTCTATTGTTCAGTTTTATCCAAGTCCATTCGCAGGACACAATAGAGGAAGCCTTACAAAAATATAACACACACAACGTGCCCTATTTGAAGGTTGGGGAAGCTATAGACAACAAAGACTATTTGTTCTTGGATGCCAGGAAAAAGAAGGAATATGATGTTAGCCATATTGAGAATGCAATCTTCGTAGGCACCTCTAAATTAAATTCAGAAGAAATGTCCAGTTTGGCTCCAGACAAAAATGCCCCTTTAATTGTTTATTGCTCCATAGGTGTTCGCTCGGAAAAAACCGCCCAACAATTTTTAGAGGCAGGATACACCAATGTCTACAACCTATATGGGGGAATTTTCGAATGGGTAAACCAAGGTCACCCCATCTTTGACAATTTAGGGAATGAGACCAATAAAGTACATGCCTTTAGTAAGTATTGGGGTAAGTTTCTGACTAAAGGCGAAAAAGTATATTAAACAGTTTATGACATCAAATCCCAATTCCCTAAACCAAAAGAACCTCCTTCTTATTTTTACAAGAAATCCAGAATTGGGTAAATGTAAAACTAGATTGGCAGCCAAAGTAGGAGACCATACCGCCTTAAAAATATACACCTTTTTATTGGAGCATACCCGCAACGTAACCAAAGAAGCGAGAGCTACCAAAGAAGTACATTATTCGGAAGAAATATGGGAAAATGATATCTGGGAAAATACACACTACCACAAAAAAGCACAACAGGGAAAGGACCTGGGAGAACGAATGTTAAAGGCTTTTAATGATGGATTTGAAGCTGGGTACAAAAATATCATCATCATTGGGAGCGACATGTACGATCTCTCTTCTGATGACCTAAATACCGCTTTTGAGGAATTGAACAAAACCGACTTTGTCATTGGCCCTGCAGAAGATGGTGGATATTACCTTTTGGGACTGTCCAAAATCAACACCTCTCTTTTTAAAAATAAAGCCTGGGGTACAAATACCGTTCTCAAAGAGACCTTAAATGATTTAAAAAATGAATCGGTCAAGCTATTGAAAATAAAAAATGATGTAGATCTTTACGAGGACATTCAATATATTGATGCTTTTCAACCATTTTTAAAAAATATATAAATATGACGTTAAAACAATTAGAAGAGTCTACTGCCTATTTAAAGCAAAAAGGTTTTGATGCCCCTGAACTGGGGATCGTACTTGGAACCGGACTTGGAAAATTAGTGGCTGAAATTGAAAATCCCATTGAGGCACATTACAACCATATCCCATTTTTCCCATTGGCAACCGTTGAGTTCCACACCGGAAAACTGATCTATGGCACTTTAGAAGGAAAGAAGGTAGTGGTCATGCAGGGTCGCTTTCATATGTATGAAGGATATGATTTGATTGATGTCACTTATCCCATAAGGGTAATGCACCAATTGGGGATCAAGAACCTATTTATCTCCAATGCGGCCGGAGCCGTGAACCTCAACTTTAAAAAAGGGGATATTATGTTGATTGAAGATCACATTAATCTCCAGGGAGGATCCCCTTTAGCTTTTAAAAACGTAGCCGAATTTGGAGACCGATTTGTGGACATGAGTGAACCTTACGATCTAAAAATGCGTAAAAAGGTAGAGGATATTGCAAAAAGAGAAAATATCTCCCTCAAAAAGGGAGTTTACGCCTCCGTGGTTGGTCCTCAATTGGAAACCAAAGCAGAATATAGAATGATAAAACTAATTGGCGCCGATGCCGTTGGGATGAGTACGGTACCAGAGGTTATAGCTGCCAACCACCTGCGATTGCCCGTTATGGCAGTATCTGTCCTCACCGACGAGTGTGACCCAGACAATCTGAAGCCGGTAAATATTGCGGAAATCATTACAATTGCAGGTGAGACAGAACCAAAAATGATCAAATTATTTAAAGAATTAATAAAAGAGATATGAGTTATTTAAACGCCACAAACGACCTATACAAAGAAGCTGCATTAACCCCAGATGTAGGATTGTGTTGCACCACAAATCCCGTTTGGCAATTTCCCGGGCTTTCTATTCCCAAAATCATGCAGGAAATGAACTATGGTTGTGGAAGTACAGTTTCCGCCCAAGATTTGGTCAATAATCCTAAAGTACTTTATGTTGGTGTTGGTGGCGGAATGGAGCTGTTGCAATTTTCATACTTTTCTAGGCAGAAAGGTGGGGTTACAGGAGTTGATGTCGTTGATGAGATGTTAGAGGCGTCCAAAAAGAATTTCAAGATTGCAGAAGAAGAAAATACGTGGTTCAAAAGTGAGTATGTGGACCTTGTGAAAGGAGACGCCCTTAACCTTCCCGTTGCAAGTGAAAGTATTGATGTTGCCGCACAAAATTGTCTGTTCAATATCTTCAAGGCCGAAGATCTCCAAAAGGCAGTTGCAGAAATGTACCGTGTTTTAAAACCACACGGTAGATTGGTAATGAGTGACCCTATCTGCGAGCAACCCATGAACGATGAATTACGGAATGATGATAGGCTTCGTGCCCTTTGTCTAAGTGGCAGTATCCCTATGAAGGATTATATAAAAGCACTGACCGATGCAGGATTTGGAACCATAGAGATAAGAGCGCGTAAATCCTATCGGGTACTTTCCCCCAACCACTACCCCACTGAGGAACTGGTCTACATTGAGTCCATTGAAATCGCAGCGATTAAAGACCCCATGCCGGCAGATGGACCTTGCGTCTTTACAGGAAAAACTGCTATCTATTATGGTGATGAACAATATTTTGATGATAAAAACGGACATGTTTTAATGCAAAACCAACCTTTGGCCGTTTGTGATAAGACAGCCGCTGCTCTGGCCAAGGCCAATGATCAAATACATATCAGCGAAAGTACCTGGCATTATAATGGGGGTGGATGTTGCTAGCCGTAATATAACAATTAAGCTTACTTCACAATGGTAAGGTTAGACAGAGATTACATACTAATGAATTAACTATTATAGCTTCAAATGCACTTTACTGTAAAACATATTATCACCCTATTACTGTTGTTCACTGGAATTGCCTTTGGCCACGCCAAATCCACAGCAGAAGATGAGGGACCTTTGACTCTTCAAAAAGTTGATTACTCAACCTGGGATAAACTATTGAAGAAATATGTTGACGATCAGGGCAATGTTGATTATAAAAACTTCCGTAAGGAAATTGGATTGCTAAATTCATATTTAGAGCTACAGACCAAAAATCCTGTCTCGGAATATGACACCAAGGAAAGTAAATTAGTGTACTACATCAATTTGTACAATGCGGCTACCGTAAAATTAATCCTAGATAATTATCCACTTGGCAGTATCAAGGATCTAAAAGGACCTTGGAATAGGCAAGTAGTTACCATAAGGAACAAACAGCTCTCCCTTGGGGATATTGAACACAATATTTTGCGTAAAATGGACGAACCTAGGATCCATTTTGCCATTAATTGCGCTTCCTATTCCTGTCCAAAACTATTGAATGAAGCCTTTACGGTTGAAAAATTGGAAGACCTTTTGGAAAAATCAGCAAGAACCTTTGTGAACGATCCCAAAAGGAATGTCATCACAAAGGAGAAAGCCATGTTATCCCAGATCTTTAAGTGGTACAAAAAAGACTTTACAAATAAGGTCTCATTGACTGACTACATCAATCAATATTCCACGATTAAAATAACAAAGGAGACCAGCATAGAATTTATCAACTACGATTGGAGGCTGAATGCATCAAAATGATTCCCTTAAGATAAGTATCATAATACCAGTTCTAAATGAAGCGGAACATATTGGGGACTTATTGAAATACCTTAATGACATCTGCAATACAGATCACGTTAAGGAGGTCATTATAGTTGATGGGGGAAGCACGGACAACACACCAGCCATTGCAAAAGAATTTGGTGCCACCTTAGTACATTCTGAAAAAGGACGGGCCAAACAGATGAACAAAGGAACCGAAAAGGCAACTGGATCCATATTTTACTTTTTACACGCAGACACCTATCCCCCTAAAAATTTTGACACCCATATCATCAATGCGGTAGCCTTAGGGATTCCTTCTGGTTGCTTTCGCATGAAATTCGACTCTAAAAGCTGGCTTCTAAGAGCTTCAGGATGGCTTACTCGGATCAACATAAAAGTTTGTCGTGGTGGCGACCAATCCCTGTTCATCACCAGGAAATTATGGGATAGGTCCGAAGGATATAATGAATCCTATATAATTTATGAAGACACCGAGTTTATAGGTCGCTTATATAAATTAGGGGACTTTAAAGTATTGCCCCAAACGGTACTGACATCAGCAAGAAAATACAATAAGAATGGCACTATTAGGCTGCAATATCATTTTGGCGTCATCCATTTTATAAAACTAATGGGTGCCGGTCCGGATCGTCTATACCGATATTACAAAAAAAACATCGTGGCCTAAGGCACCTTGTTTCTGGTCTGATAATCCAAGAGAACCCCTTCCGAAATCCATTTTGCCAAAGCTTGCCTATTATCAGGATCTAATATCCTCCTTTGATCCTTGGCACTTTTTATGTTCCCAATTTCGATATATACCATTGCCGGGTGTGTCTTTTTAACGAGGTACAGATTGGTACGATCTTCAAAAGTTCCCGAATACTCTCTATTGGGTTGATATTTCTGATACTTGTTCTGAAAAGTTGTGTGTATGTTCTCCGCAAACCTCTTACCGTTCTTACTGTTCTCATGGTGATAAAAGAAAACATCGATGTTTTGCCCTTTACTGCGACTATCCACATGGGTAACGATAAGTCGCTGATATTTTCCCCTATTTTCCGCGTACAACGTATTTACAGCGTCTACCCTTTGCTTTAGCCTAGCCAATTGATTTAGTGGTATTTCAAGATTAGGATAGGTAACCTCATCCCTATCTATTTCCAAAACACGCTCATCCCTAATTCCGTCATTCGGGTCGCGTATAATGATATAAACCTTTGCTCCTTGTGACATTAATTCTCTCGCCAAACGTAAAGTAATATCGTAGGCATATTCATCTTCTGCAATAATTTTCCCTTCGTAGTTCTCAATGGCCCCCGGATCTGGACCACCATGACCGGAAATCAAATAATACACAGCTCCTTCCAGGTCCTTACTCATATTGGGAACAAGAGCGTATTTCTTGCCAAAAATGGAGTATTCGGTCTCCTTGCCGATAATCTTTCTTTCGGTAGCCTTTTTCTGAATGGTATCTACTACCTCTACCTCAGCTTCAACAAAGGGTGGTAATACATATTTACGCCCCTCATAGAGCTGAATGCTATCCCGCAGATTATCTTTATTTAAAGCTACGAAATGGCCGTAATGTTTTATGGGATCCATGCCTTGTTTTCTAAGAATGGAAAAAATACCATCTCCTTTTTCGGCAATTACGGTCTTGACGGAGTTTTGGGCATAAATAGTCAAGGTTGATAAGACCAGGACCAATAGTAAGAAGCTACATTTTTTGGGGTACACTATGCTAATTTTGTACAAATATTATCAAAAATAAGGTGTACTTCCAAAAAGGAATGCTTCTATCGCACAAATAGATTAATGATTTTTGTAAAAGGATCTGATTACCTCCTCCGCAGGTTTATTCTGAGGAGTAAATCTGTTGTCACCACCCCCTCCTGCAGATTTATGGTCTATGAACCATTTCCAAACAAAGCCCCCTTGGAACCAATCCTCTCCCCAAAAAGTTTCAAAAATCGCTTTAGTTGCATTTGCTTGCGCCTCAAGGTTAACATCATCTTTACTTTGATCTACCAACCAAGGGCGTTTGGCAGTATAATCATTGCTTCTATAGCCATATTCCGTAAACAGAACTGGTCTTTCTAACTTACTCGACAAGGTCATGAGTTTCTCCTTATATGGCCTCCAACCATGAACCAATTGCTCCACTGAAGGGGTCTTCTCATCAGATAATGGGAAATAAGCATCTACCCCTATATAATCCAAATCTTCCCAAAATGGTGTCCGTTCGTATTCATCCCAGTTCGCCGCATAGGTAAGTTTACCTTTATACACCTTACGTATTTTTCTAACAAGGCCGCTCCAATATTCCGGCCTGTTCTCTATGAACTTTTCCAATTCCGTTCCAATACAAAAGAATTCCGTTTTTGTTTCTTGTGCCAATTCTGCATAAGCCATGATGAATTTTGTGTAGGAGGCTTCCAAAGCCATCCAATCTTCTTCTGAATTCATTTTTAGGGTTCCTGTAAAGGTCCCTTTCCATATCCAGATTTGGGGCTTCATCATCACCCTTAATCCGTTTTTATGAAGTAATTCAATATATTGTTTTGCTCCTTTTTTGGTCTCTCCAAACCATTGCCTTTCCGTGTCAAAAATAATCTCTGGGGAGGCTACATCCCTTATAAAACCAAAGGGCATTACTGCCGCCGATTCTGCATTGATTCGCAAAAGGGCTTCCACATGTTCCTGGGAGGCACGTTCTCTTGAAGCCACAAAACTAACACCGTTAATTTTTTTCTTATCCTGACTTATACAGGACAGTTGCAAGGTGATTAGAATAAAGAGGAGCAATCTTTTCATGTCACTAAAATACACCAAATTAGAATTTGACATACAATACACCCCATACATTAACATAAATCTGTGACCTGAATTTGGGTTTACCCATATTTAACTTACTTATAAATAAAGACAGGGAATTAAGTTCTTATATTTAAGCACGACTAAAGCAACAACAACCGATTCTTCATATGGAACATATCGTTATTATTGGCAATGGAATAGCAGGGGTTACCGCTGCAAGACATATTCGCAAGCTTTCTGAAAAAAAAATAACCATAGTCTCTTCTGAGACAGACCACTTCTTTGCCCGTACTGCCCTGATGTATGTTTATATGGGACACATGCAGTTTGAACACATTAAACCATATGAAGATTTTTTTTGGGACAAGAACCGGATCAATCTGGTTAATGGCTTTGTAACTAAGGTGGACCATACATCAAAAAAAATTGAATTAGCCAGTTCTGAATCTATAGCATACGATAAATTGATCATCGCAACCGGCTCCAAGCCGAATAAATTTGGATGGCCAGGACAAGATCTAAAAGGGGTACAGGGATTGTACTCCAAACAAGATCTCGACGCTCTGGAATTGCACGCACCCAACAATGAGGTGTGCTCCCGAGCTGTAATTGTTGGCGGAGGACTCATAGGAATAGAATTGGCAGAAATGTTGCGAAGTAGAAAGATCCCGGTCACCTTTTTAGTTCGGGAAGACAGCTTTTGGAACGGCGTACTGCCCAAAGGCGAATCAGAAATGATCAATGAACATATTTTAGAGCATCATATAGATTTACAATTAGACACTAACCTAAAAGAAATTCTATCCGATGAAAATGGCCATGTAAAAGCTGTTACTACAGATAAAGGAGAAACTATAGAGTGCAACCTTGTAGGACTTACCGCAGGGGTAACCCCTAATATAGATTTTCTTAAAGACTCAGGCATTACCCTGGGTAAGGGGGTTAAAGTTAACCGGATGCTGGAAACCAACATTCAGGACATCTATGCTATTGGTGATTGTGCAGAACAACACCAACCCATTGGCCACAGAAGACCTGTAGAAGCTGTTTGGTATACAGGCCGAATGATGGGGGAAGCCATTGCCCAGACAATATGTGGCAACCCTACATCCTATAATCCTGGACACTGGTTCAATTCAGCTAAATTTTTAGATATTGAATATC
>JBFIGS010000015.1:0-22343 GCA_041602195.1 Sediminicola sp.
AGGCAGCAGATAGGCCTTTGACCAAAGAGCTGGTATTCTCTATTCTGAACGAAGGTCATTCTTAGCATTGTACAACAACAGAGCTAGGGGCAAGTGGACTTGATATTGACCAGTATCACAAGAAAATTACCAGCTTCCGCCGCCGCCGCCGCCAAAACCGCCTCCAGACGAACCCCCACCGGAAGAACCACTGCTTTTGGGGGAACTTATCATGGTAGACTGGGTTACAGCCATAGATTTTGAAAAGGATTTTGAAAACCCTTGCATCGTAAATGCATGGGCTGAAGCGGATGAATACCAGGATGGAGGGGGAATATTGAGAGCGTCAAATTTTTTCGCCCATTTTTCAAATAGTCCAAAGGCCAGGGCATATCCCATTGTACTTTCAAAGTAGTTGGGATCATCCTGCAATAACATTTTTAATTTGTTCTCCTCCGCCACTTTTATGAACTGACGAAATCCCTTCAACTCCGATAGCACCCTATTTCCTATATCATTTTTCTTAATCATATAGCCATTTAGAATAATCAATAGAACAGAGGTCAAAACAATGGCCACCGCGGCCAAGGGCCCCCAAACAAATAAGGCAATTGCGGTAAGAACTATGGCATTAGCTACCAAACCAAAGTATAATATGGTCTGTACTTTTTTAGATTCCACTACATAATACGGCTGGGCCATTTTTTTTAATTGGCTGCTGGCACTGCTCATAGTGGTATAGAAAGTATCTTTAAGACTGCTCACCAGTATTTCGGAAGATTCCAGACCTTGTTCATGCCCAAATAGACCAGTAAAAATTTCTTTTTCATAGGGGGGCGAATCGTCTGGCAGGTTTCCAATTTTAATAAGTTTGGTATCCTTACTTCCAAACCAACCTTTTTTAGGAATTTCCTCCATCTTTATCAACCCTCTTGCGCCCCAATATGGAATCAATGAAATAAGATCTGAGGTATCATCCCGATCATTGATCAGAAATCCTACCATCGCAGGATCCATATCTTTGGGTGGATAATAACTTGTGGTAGTCACTACCCTATCATCCCTTCCAAATTTACGCCACAAGGCATAGAAGCCCGTGATAAGTATGCCTATAAGGAATACCCAACCGTATTGATTCCAAAATGGCCATAAAGGCTTTTCTTCGGTAATGGAATTAGGCGGCAGATTGATCAATACCGTCACACTTTCTCCAGAACGTGAAATGAAGCTGTCGTTACTCGTTCCCGAAAAACCTTCATTGGTATAGTACAGCTTAAAATCTTTACTGGGAATTGAGGTACCCCGTTCCCCGGAATACACGAAGCAATTTTCTTTACTGAGCGGAATATTTTCCGGTACATGGATCCGAAAGCTTATTTGCTCAAAATCGGCCTCCCATCCATCTGGCTTAATGTTCCAATAGAAACGTATTTGGCTGTCCT
Source organism: Sediminicola sp. (assembly GCA_041602195.1). Classification (GTDB taxonomy): domain Bacteria; phylum Bacteroidota; class Bacteroidia; order Flavobacteriales; family Flavobacteriaceae; genus Sediminicola. The sequence continues at coordinate 1,422 of JBFIGS010000015.1, forward strand.
CAAACAAAAAAGCATTGTGCACACGATATTGGATCTCATAATGTTGTGGGCCTACGAGAGTGACATCCTTGTCGCCTATTTTTATAATCATATTGTCCTTTAACTTTTGCACAAAATTAAAGGGGACATCAAATTTATAATCAGGAACCTTAACATGGCTGATCCTTATTTTTCGTTCCTCTTTCTTGCCTTCGAAGTTGAGCAGGTCATACTGGGTCTGTATGGTTCTATAGATCCCGTGTTTTGGAATTTCAAAGTTGAGGTCATAATTTTCAATCACATCAAAATAACCATCCTCATCGATGGTTATATCAACGGTATAATTGGTGACCGTGAAATCTTGGGCATACCCGACAGTAAATACCAATAAGAGCGTAAGGAGGATAAAAATCTTTTTCATTAAGAAAAATCTACTTTTACATTTTCCCTTGTAGCTTGTTCAGTTTCGAAATAATCGAAATGTTGGTACTTGGCCATTCCGGCAATCAGGACACCGGGAATGCTTTCCCCATAGGTGTTGTTTTCTCGAACCGATCCATTGTAATAACGACGGCTTCTTTCGAGGTTTTCTTCAATGAGGTTCAACTTTTCCTGAAGGTCCAAATAATTTACGTTGGCCTTGAGGTCTGGATATACTTCCCCTAAGGCAAAAATACTCCTCAAGCTCTGTTGCAATTGGTTCTCCGCCTTGATTTGTCCATTGATATCCCCGGTAGGGACGGCCATTGCGGCGTTGCGCGCATTGATAACGGCCTCAAGTGTGGATTTTTCATGTTTTGCATATCCCTTTACCGTTTCAACCAGATTGGGTATAAGGTCATAACGTCGTTTCAAAGCCACATCTATATTGCTCCATGCATCTTTGACCTGATTTCTATTTTTTGCGAATTTATTGAAAATGCTTATGAATAGAACGACAATTACTGCTATGATTCCAAAAAGGATAAGAATAGTGGACATGACTAGGTATATTACGGTTTTGCACTCCTAAATTACCTAAATTTTCAGTGGGATTGTCAGAAAATAATAATTTTATATAAGCCACCATCTATAGGTCATACCTGGTAGTGGTTTTTATGTATTTAGATACAAATTGGACAGAACAAATAGCCGTCTCCAAACCTTACTTTAATCAGTTTTAGCTAATTTTTGTAGTTTTTCCGTCGTTTTGGTAATAATACCCGCTCCTTCTGGCTCGTTGGTAAAGTTCACCACGATGGTGTAGTTCGGTTTAGGCATGTGTACCCATACCGTTCCCCAGAAGCCGCGGTGCATATAGCCAGAAATACCCATTACCCCTTCCTTACTGAGGCCCATTCGGTAATCTTCTGATTCTGCCCCATTGGGCAATGTTCCAGGATCCTCTAACATAATGGATAGAGTTTCAGGGTTTTTAAAGATTTGCCCATTAAAAAGGGCGTCAATAAAGATGGCAAGATCCTTAGTTGTGGAAGAAATGCCCCCACCCCCAAATAAATCGATTGAATTATCTAAAGTTGTGGCATCATAATCACCAATATAACGGTGAACAGGCTTTGAAATTCCAGCTGGTGGTTCTTCTATGCCTTCCATCCACGTTGATTTCATCCCCAATCTATCATAACCCAGTAATTGGCGAAGTGCCTGTGCCAAAGACTTTCCAGTGACCTTTTCAATAATTTCACCAAGGAGTATATACCCGGTATCGCTATAGCCATATACTTCACCAGGATTTCCTAAAGGGTCTCCGGCAACCATGGCAAATTTGAGCTGCTCTGTGCGCGTCCATTTTTTTGTCGGATTTTTAATGATACTATCCATATAGGAGGTATTTCCCTCGGCATAATCGAACAGGCCGCTTCTGTGCAGTAGACAATGCTTTATTGTGATGGCCTTAGGATCGTAACCATCGGATCTAAGGAGTTGTAGGTGTTCATCTGAGAGATATGTGGCAATAGAATCTTCTAATTTCAATTTTTTCTCTTCCTGAAGACGTAAAACGGCTGCTGCTACAAATGTTTTGGTGCCGCTTGCAATTCTAAAGGGCTGTTTGGCTGAAAGTTTATGTGTCTTTTGCTTGCTGTCATAACCCGACGCCCCTGTCCATAAAATATTCAATTTTGGAGCTATTACCGTCATGGAAACACCTGATAATTGATTATTTTTATTCTTTACCGCCTTATCTAATATTAACTGAAAATTGGCCGGATTTTTAGGAGTTGTCTTACACCCCATAACAAAAAGCAAGACAATTATTAGAGATATGTGATATTTCATAAAAACTGTTTGTATGGTAAATAGCATTTTTATTACAACCCTGTTTAAAGGTAGTTGGAGTGTGAATTTAGTAATTTGTTGCAAATAATGCAGCTATTAGCACCAAATAGCTAGTTACAAGGATGTTAATTGGGTAAAGATGGGATCAAAAAAAGGCCATAACACAACCGATATGGCCTCTTAAATTGTAAGCATATATATCTAAATGTTGTTTGTAATTCTTAAAATTACATCAACAATTATTACCTAGTTTTTGGCTAGCCTTCTTAATGCCACCCATTGTTTCAGCATTTCCCTGGAATCACAGGCGGGATATCCCAAAACGGTCTTGCCGGCAGCAACATCGTTCATTACACCGGAACCGGCACCTACAACTGCACCTGATTCAATCACGGTATGATCTTTAATGGAGGCGCTGCCGCCAATCATTACACCGTCTCCAAGGGTCACAGAACCCGCTAAACCACTATGGCCCGCCATAATACAAAAACGGCCCATGACAGAATTATGACCTATCTGAACTAAATTATCTATTTTACAGCCATCCCCTATAATGGTGGAGCTAAATTTTCCACGGTCTACACAGGAATTAGAGCCAATTTCTACAAGGTTGCCAATAATCACGTTTCCTATTTGCGGAATTTTTACCAATCCCCTACCATCATCGCTGGGGCGGTAACCAAAACCATCTGCTCCAATGCTTACGTTGGTATGGAAGATACACTGGGCACCAATTTCTGTCCGTTCGCGAATAACGGTCCCTGACCAAATTACCGTTTGAGGGCCAACAGTCGTGTCATCAAAAATGGATACGTTGGGATATAGGACTACCCCGTCTGCCAACACAACATTTTTGCCAACATAACTATTGGCTCCAATTTTAACACCTTTACCAATCTTGGCAGTTTCATGGATGACGGCGGTAGGGTGAATATCAATATCAAATTGTGGTGGACCCGGGTCGAACTCCTCCAATAATTTGGCCATGGCCAAATCGGCATTTTTTACCTTGACAAAGGCCCTGCCCTCTCCTGGCTCAATGCGTATATTTTCATTTACGATGGCAGCACTGGCTTTTGAGGAATCCCACAAGCGCTCGTATTTAATACTGCCAATAAAAGTCATTTGGTTGGGTTGGGCATTTTTTAATTGTTCCAATCCATCTATCATTTGGGAGGTATCACCTACTAATTCTCCGTTTAAAATGGTATTGATTTCTTGAATGGATAATGATTTCATTTTGGGGTACATTTATGTGAATGCCCTAAATATAGTCTTATTTTTAGTTCCAAACCAAGGATGCCGAAATATTGATTATTAGTTGGGACATCGTGATATATACCTGATCCTATTAATTCTCTAGAAGGTTAAAATAGGGATGTGAGTTCTATTTTTTATTGGGTTCAAAATTTGATTTAGGGATTACTGCTTAAAAGTATCTGCCAATAACGATTTTAACTCCGCCCAAGATTTTTCATCGGCTTCCTTTTGGTAGGCCAAGGGCAGGTTAAATTTTTTTCCCAGCGAATCTGCCTCCTTACTGGTAAAAGCATGCTGAGCATCAGGATAGGCGATATATTTATAATCAGCATTTATACTGTCCATCGCTGCTTTATACGCGGTTACGGATTCCGGAGAAACAAAGGGATCGGCAGCTCCATTGCATACCAATACCTTAGCCTTTAAATTTTCATCGGGCATTACTGGAAGTTGAACCCCGCTGTGGAATGCCGCTACGGCATCGAGATCTTTTCCTAGATTGGCCATGGTTAAGACAACACTTCCTCCAAAACAATAGCCTATGGCCGCAATTTCATCTGCATTTACATGTGGATCGGCCTTTAAAACGGTCATGGCGGCATCAAACCGGGCCTTGGCAACATCTATATTTTGCATCACCATACCGGAGAATTTCCCTGCATCCTCAGGATGTTGTGCCTGTTTGCCATCCCCATACATATCAATGGCCAGGGCTACATAGCCCAGTTCTGCAAGCATATCTGCCCGTTCTCGGGTATAGTTATTATGCCCCCACCATTCATGCACTACAATCACTCCTGGTCTTTTTCCTTTTTTATTTTCATCATAGGAGATATAGCCCTTCATTTGAGTATCCTCTGTGGCGTAGCTCACTTCATTGCCGATCACGTTGGCCTGCAATGTTTCCTCCATTGGTTCCCTGTTTTCCGAATCATTTTTTTTAGGTTCTGATTTACAGCCTATGAAGGTGATCGATCCGAGAAAGATCAAAACGAATATTTTTAAGTACTTGAACATGACTTTGAAATTTAAGGTTGTCCGTTTACTAGTGTAAAGGGACCATAAGTTACGATTTTATAAGGATTTAAAAGAACACCTTAGTATCAAACTTTTCATAAGGATACATTGGTTATAGAACCGTTACCCTAACCTTCTTTTTCTTTAGTTTGGTGTTATTCAATTTCTTTATTAAATCTTCCGCAAGGGTCACGGGAACTGCAACGAAAGTACAGTCGTTCTTTAGTTCTATAATTCCCAGTTGGTCCTTATTGATGTTCCCTTGTTTAAAAAATAATCCAGCGATATCCCCTTTTGAGATTTTATCTTTCCTACCACCGGAAATAAAAAGTGTTTGCCAGTACTGGGCTTTTTTGGGTGCCTTTTTTGAGATATCGGCCACTGGGGCATTCGCAATAAATTCTGGCAGATTTTCATCAACCCATTTGATTACATAGGCAGTTCCCTTGGCATTAACTCTGGCAGTTCTGCCATTTCTATGGATAAATTCTTCTTTTTTATACGGGAACTCGTAATGAACAATAAACTTCATTTCGGGTATATCGATACCTCTTGCCGCTAAATCGGTGGCCACGATGACCTGATTGGAGCCATTCCTGAATTTGATCAGGGAACGTTCCCTATCTTTCTGTTCCATATCCCCATGGAAACAACCATGGCTGACATTATTTCGTTCCAAGAAAGTACTCAATTTTTCGACGGTCTCCCTAAGATTGCAAAAAATGATTCCAGGTTGGTTTCCTATATGGTTTAGAAGTTCCAAAACCGTCTTTTGTTTGTTTTGTGAAGCAGAAACTACGGTTTTGATAGACAGTTTTGTGTTCTCTTCTTTTAAATAATCGAGAATGATCGGCTTGTCCAATCTTACAAAAGTAGGTACTTTGACACCTAGAGTGGCAGAAGTAAGGATGCGTTTGTTGATGCTGGGCAACATCCCAATGATGTATTTCATCTCCTCCTCGAAGCCAACCTGCAAGGATTTATCAAATTCGTCCAAAACAAGGGTTTTAATAAACTTTGTGGAGAAGCGCTCATTATCAAAATGATCGGCTATCCTGCCAGGGGTTCCAATAAGAATGGCCGGGGTGTGTTTTAATTCTAATTTGTCTTTGGCCATGGCCCTTCCTCCATACACGGCATTCACCTTGTAGCCTGATCCCATTTCTCGGATCACCTGTTCTATCTGTATTGCCAATTCACGTGATGGAACCAGTATCAATGCTTGAATTTCCTCACTCCCAGGATCCAACTGATCAATTAAGGGCAATAAGAATGCCAACGTCTTTCCTGTTCCCGTTGGTGAAAGAATAATGGTATTGGTATTTGTTTCGATGATGGAGAGCGCCTCTTCTTGCATTGGGTTCAACTGATGAATATTCAGTTTTTCCAAAATATCCTGTCGCTCTTTTATAGTGTTTGCCATGATGTATATTTTTTGAGGAACTAAAACCAAATCAAAATGAATTGGTTGCTAATGCCTTTTTATCTCTTTTTTCTTTTTGGTTTTTCTATTTCGGCAGGTATTGGCCCTGAATGCTGACCCAAATGGTGGGCCAGAAGCTTATCAATAAGTTCCTCTTTGGTCAAATGATGGAATACGGTGTGGATTTTGTTTTTAAAATCCGGGGAAATAGAATGATTGGGTTTGGTCTTGAATATTTTCTTAGCCCATAATTGTGCATTGTTTTCCTCAATACTTTGGGCGTCCGCTTTTTTATAGGGCTTAAAAGAGATTCCCAAGACTTCCTCAAATTCCTTTAAATCTTCTTCTTCCTCCTTTTGCAAGATGGTCAGGGAAAGTCCTTCGGCCCCTGCCCTAGCGGTACGGCCACTTCTATGCACGTAGGTTTCGTACACATCTGGCAGGTGGTAATTGACCACATAAGAAATCTCTTTGACATCGATACCTCTTGCGGCGAGATCAGTGGCTACAAGAATACGGATATGTCCTTCTCTAAACTGACCCATTATGCGATCCCGGATAGGCTGAGACAAACTCCCATGAAGCGCTCCAGAGGAGAATTTGTTGATGGCTAAGTTTTTGGCCAATTTGTTTACGGCAGCCTTGGTCTTACAGAATATGATTCCCCTCTCCCCTTCTTTGGAGTTAAGAAAATGCATTAGCATGTCCAATTTTTCAATGGGTTCCACAACCATAAATCTATGGTCAATTCCTTGATGTCCCACTGTTTCCATTTCAGAACTGACCTGTACTACATGTTTGGACATATAGTTTTGGATCAATTGTTTTATAGTCCCGGGCATGGTGGCGGTAAACAAAAATGTCCTTCTTTTTTTTGGCAATTCCGCGACAATTTCATCCAAACCTTCTTTTAGGGAGGTGACCATTTCATCGGCTTCATCAAGCACCAAATAATTTGCTTTTGAAATATCGATAGCCTTGCGTTTGATCAAATCGATCAATCTTCCAGGGGTTGCCACGACAATGTGGGTGTCCTTGGTCAATCGTTCTATTTGCGGTTTAATGGGGATGCCGCCACATATGGAAGCCATGGAAACTGCAGGTAAATTTGTGGCAAATGACACTAGATTACTGTAGATCTGCTGGCCCAATTCTCTTGTTGGGGCTATAATCACTGCTTGTATACTTGCATTTTCCACATCAATCAATTGCAGTAAAGGCAATCCAAAGGCCGCGGTTTTACCCGTTCCTGTCTTTGCCAAACCAACAAAATCATCCTTTTGTTGTAGTAAAACAGGGATAGTTTTTTGCTGAATATCGGTAGGAGATGTTATTTCCAGATCGGCCAGACTTTTTTGAAGTTGGCTATTGATTCCTAAATCGGAAAATTGTTTTGACATTATAATAATTTGTGCAAAGATAGGTACTCTTTGGTAGTGGAGGTAATAGAATCGTTAGAAGTATATTTTAGAAGGATTTTACGGATCCTAATATTCAAAGGGATTCATTTCCAATTCCAATAAAAAAAACCTCGATTACCAAATTGATAATCGAGGTTTTTGTTCGATTTTATTAAATCTAATCGGTAACAGTGATGACTCCTGTCATTAATGAATGGAATTCACAGTTATAATATAGTGTATCTGGAGCATCCATTGGGATTGTCAGCGTAACCGTACCGTTGATGGCACCATTGTTCGTTACGCCAGCACTGTAAGCGTTGGACGTCCCCGTTCCTTTAACATCTTTAATATAAAATGGGTGACCTGGGGCATTAATGGTAAAAGTATAGGTTTCACCTCTTTTTAGGGTTAGCGCCGGATTGTTTACATCTGAAAGTCCTTGGCCGTTAAATACATAGGCGGTGCTTCCTTGGTTGGTGACATTATAATTTTTTGCGCCTGCATTTCCGTCTGCATTGACCCCGATATTACCCTGGGCAACTATTGTGGCTAAGTCCTCGTCACTTAAATGTACATTAATATAGGCATCAATTATCAATAATTCTTCATAGGTTACCGCTGCACCTCCAACTAGAGTTGACACTTGAGTCTGACTTATTCCAGTAGCCCCATCTACGGCGTTTAACCCAACTATTATCTCACCAGTGGTGGCAACGTCATTGGCGTGGATATGGGCAGGGTGAATACCACCGGCTTCAGTTCCAATCAAATTCAAGGTAACCAACGTTGTATTATTTTTTCTTTCAGCAAAATTTGCTGTTCCACTAATCCCTACAACATCTCTGCTTTCAAGATCGTAAGTTTTTGAACGTCCTGTCAATTCGTTTTGTCCTATATCTCCTTGAGCAACAATAGTGGCCAAGTCATCTGCACTTAAATGAACATTGATATAACCGTCATAATCTAATACTTGATCATATCCAAAAGCTGAATCATCATCCAATGCTGCCACATTGGTGAAACTTTGACCCGTATTTCCATCCACACTTATGAAAGTAAATACTATTGGTCCACCCTCTGCTGCAGTGTTCATGTGAATATGTGCAGGATGTAAGCCATTTTCAGGGGTATTATTGATTTCCAATACCGCAAGAGCCTCCCCATTATTTCTTTCGAAAAAGGTGGCCGTACCATCTATTCCCTCTGCTGCTTTCTCATTCAATGTATACACTTTGCTTTCACCAGTAAGGTCATTCTGACCGATATCGCCTTGGGCCACAAGTGTTCCTAAATCATCGCTACTTAAGTGTACGTTTATATAACCATCATATGTTAGGAATTGATCGTAGGTAATCGTTGAATTATCATTCAATGTTGAAGTTGTAATGCTGCTCTTTCCAGTATCTCCATCTACAGTTCCTAAAGTAAGGGCTATATCCCCGCCTTCAGCAGCAGTGTTGAAATGGATATGGGCTGGGTGCATCCCTCCAGCAGGAGTGTTCTGTAAATCCAGTTCAATGGTAACGGAATTATCGGTATTCTCAATAAATTTGGCTGTGCCTGAAATGTTGTCAACTGCTTGGGCACCCAAATCATAGGTTATGGACCTACCAGTGGGAGTTACCCCACCATTATCATCTGGAATAACCATACCGTCGTCGTCATTGCTGCATCCTACCAAAAGTAAAAATATCATTGCCACAAATGACAAAGATCGAAGTTGTTTTAAGTTGTTCATAGTATTTTTTGTTTAATATTATTTAAATAAGATTAAACGAATTTAGCTAAAATATTAACCAAAATCGAAAAATAAATCATAAAGAGTGTTAATATCTTATCAAAAACATCAGCCAAGGATATTTCAGGTTCCCATAACTACACCTCGGCCGTTCAAATGAACAAAGGCCTTATTGTAAGAGCTTTGCAATGACTTTTATATCGTTATAATGCTACTAATATTTAAGAGAAGCAAAAATAGCGAACTCCTAATATTGGAAAATGATGTAAGTCATTCCCACAAAATAAAAAGTTGAAATTTCTAATTAAGAAAATAAACTTAGATAAGATTAGCACAAAAAAAAAGACCGTCTAAAAAGACGGTCTTAAAGTATTAATTCAGGTGCCTTCAAAAGAAGGTTACCTTTTTATTAGGATGCTATTGCTACAAGAACCAAATCAAAAGTAAGATCTTGTCCAGCCAACGGGTGATTCGCATCTATGATGATATGGTCATCCCCAACCTCTGCAACGCGCAATTGGTTTTCCGATCCATCAGGATTTTTAGCCATTAAACCCATTCCAACTTCAGGTTTAATATCTGCAGGTAAATCTGCTTTGCTCACTTTATGGAACATCTCTTTATTGATCTCCCCATAAGCTTCTTCCTTAGGAATGGTTACTGTTTTCTTTTCATTAGGCTCCATATCGATCAATCCTTTTTCGAAACCAGGAATAAGACTACCTTGACCTAAGGTTACCTTAATAGGTTCTCTTTCCAAAGAACTATCAAATATTTGACCGTTGCTTAATTTTCCAGTGTAATGTACCTCTACCGTGTCGTTTTCTTTTACTTTACTCATAAATCTATTATCTCTAATTTTCAATCATTTAAAACGGTACAAACTTATGGGTTCTATATTGCTTAGACGAATGATACCCAATAAATCCCCTGGATTTGACAAAATCTTAACATAAACGGGCAAATCATAAAAAAAGAGAGTTAAATACTCTCCATTTCATGATAGATATTGTGTGATTTGGCAGAAACCCATACGAACAAACACTATAATTTGGGTTGCCAATAATCATGGTCCTACCCTAAAATTTTAATGCCCTATTGTAGTCCAAAAGGCCTTTTGTAGTTTTCCAAAATTCTTTGGACGTAGGATTAGGTCCTTGAATAGGTGTATCCTTTTCCAAAAATGAATCCACCAACAATTCTATATATTGAAGCTGGTCATTCTTTCCATGAACATTTTTAAACGCCATACTCCAATTTTTAAACTCACGCTTTTCTATCAATCCGTATGATAAAAGTTGCACCTTGGTATGCCGCTTGTCCAATGATATTTTATCAAAGAGCTTCAATACTTTTATCTGGTTCCCTTCCATATACTGGATGAACTCACCTTCATAAAAGAGAAGACAACCAGATATATTATTAGCACTATTAAATAACCGCGCCTTTTCAAGTAAATCCTCAATTTGGGCAAAACTTAGATTTGGGACGGCTTTGGACTTATACACCAGACAAAACATATTTGATAAATTTTGGATAGATATCTTTTGTTTAAATATACTTTATAATTCTGCTGAAAATAGTACAAACCTAAAATAGTTATCAGATATATATGTTGATAATTAGATGATTGGTCAATAAAAAAGGGAAGCATCGCTGCTCCCCTTTTTTATATGAAATAAGAAATATGGCTTAGTTGTTTAAGCTCACATTTAAAACAATATCCGCTTTCATTAATTTGGAAATTGGACATACTTCTTTTGCATTTTGGGCAACTTCCTTGAATTTATCTGGTGTAATTCCCGGAACTTTACCTTTTAAATCCAAGGTTATTGTGGTGACGCTTCCGTCCTCAAAACTAACCGTAGCTTCCACATCTAAGGTATCTGGTGTAAAACCAGCTTCTCCCAATAAAAAACTTAGTTGCATGGCAAAACAGCCAGCATGTGCCGCGCCAACCAATTCCTCAGGGTTGGTTCCCTTGCCATCCTCAAATCTAGTGCTGAATGAATATTGGGTCTTATCCAATACTCCACTAGCTGTAGTTAAATTTCCTTTTCCGTCTTTTCCACTTCCCAACCATTGGGCATTTGCTTTTCTATTGAATTTCATTGATCAAAATTTTTAAATTAAACAGTTCTGCTAATTATGCTTCTTGAGACTCTTCTATTGTGTTGTAGTCCAAATAACCTTCTGCACCACCTGTGTAGAAAGTGTCTTGGTCCCAATCTGCCAACGGATGGTTTCTTTCGAAACGTTCCACCAAATCAGGATTGGAAATATAAGGTTTGCCAAAAGCTACCAAATCTGCATCACCGCGTTCTATAACGGCATTTCCAGATTCTTGGTCAAATCCATTATTGATCATTAAGGTCCCATTGTATAAAGGTCGGTAATGTTTTGCAATTTCGCTAACGGCATAGGGAATATCAGAGACATCCGAAAATGGTTCTGACAAATGGATATAGGCCAAGTTGTAATCATTCAATTTTTTGATGATATAATCGAATGTAGGGATGGTCTCCTCGTCCATAGTAGATCCAAATGATCCGTGCAAAGAAGGATTGAACCTTGCCCCAATTTTGTTCTCGGGTAATTCTTGCTTAACCGCATCTAACACCTCAAAGAAAAAACGGGCACGATTTTCAATGGATCCGCCATATTCATCCGTTCTTTGATTAGAGGTGGCATTAAAGAATTGATGGAACAAGTATCCATTTGAGGAGTGTATTTCAACACCATCAAATCCTGCTTTTACTGCATTGGCAGCTGCTTTTCTAAAATCTTCAACCGTAGTTTTTATATCCTCTATGGTCATAGCTCTAGGAGTGACAGTGTCTTTAAATCCTTCTGGTGTAAAGGATTTTTCGTTGGGGTTGATAGCCGATGGAGCCAATGGTAAATTACCCCCGTGAAAGTCTGGATGTGACATTCTTCCTACATGCCACAATTGTATATATATTGTACCACCTTGGTCATGGACTGCCTTGGTTACTTTTTTCCAACCTTCAACATGTGCTTCCGTGTATATTCCGGGCGTGTTTATATATCCAACAGCATCTTCAGAGACTTGCGACCCTTCTGTAATGATCAAACCCGCGGAAGCTCTTTCTGCGTAATAGGGAGCATGTAATTCTCCTGTGGGTCTATTCTCATCATTTAAGGCTCTACCCCTTGTCATTGGAGCCATTACGACCCTGTTTTTTAATTCTAGACCGTTCTTGTTATATGCTTGTAATAATGCTTGATTCTTACTCATTTCTTATTGTAATTTTTTAATTAATAAATCGGCTACCTTCTCTGATGAGGCCGGATTTTGTCCTGTAATTAAAAGTCCGTCTTCCAGGGCATATGGCTGCCAGTCACCTAATTTTGAATAGTTGCCTCCCTTTTCTTTCAACATATCTTCTATAAGAAAAGGAACAACGTCGGTTAATTGTACTGCTTCTTCTTCCCCATTGGTAAATCCTGTTACATTTTTACCATTTACCAGCGGCTTCCCATCTGAGCCTTTGATATTTTTTAGAATGGCGGGAGCGTGGCAAACAAAGGCAACCGGTTTGTTGTGACTCTGAAAAGATTCGATTAAGTCATTGGAAGTTTTGTTTTCTACTAAATCCCACAAAAGTCCATGTCCTCCAGGATAAAAAACAGCAGCAAAATCTTTCTGGTCAATGGTTTCCAACTTTAAGGTATTTGCCAATTTTTTCTTGGTTGCTTCGTCCTTGTCAAATCTTTTTGTCGCTTCGGTGGCAGCATCTTCCGTGTCACTGTTCGGATCTATTGGAGGCTGTCCTCCCTTTGGTGATGCCAAGGTTACATTGAAGCCTTTATCAGTTAAGCTATAATAAGGGGCAGCAAATTCCTCAACCCAAAATCCTGTTTTGTGTCCGGTTGAACCCATTTCGTCATTACTGGTCAATACAAATAATATATTTTTCATGAAGTCTTGTTTTTTGTGAGTTACAAAGTTATTGTTTGTACCTCCCAATTAACTTGACCTATGTTAAGAAATTAAGGAGATATGACCAAATATCGTCTAATTCTACTCAAACTTTGAGCTGAAACGCCCAAATAATTAGCGATATCATAATTTGCCACACGTTGTTCTATATTGGGATAGGTCTTGCAAAAATCCAGATAACGTTCCTTGGTAGATTTCTGTAATGTGGATAGAATACGTCCTCTTAGTGAAATAAAAGCCCCCGTTACCAAGATTCTAAAATAACGTTCAAATTTTGGAATGGATACGAATAACTGCTGAAGATCATCATAGGTTATGGCCAATAAGATAGAATCTTCTATGGCCTCAACATGAAGTTTGGAGGGTACTTGGTTGTAAAAGGCATCAAAATCCCCGATCCACCAATTTTCAATGGCAAATTGAATAATGTGCTTGTCTCCGTTATCGTCTAAATAATACCCTTTTAAACAACCTTTGATAACAAAATACTCATTCTGGATATAAGACCCAGGTTCTACAAGCTTTTTTCGCTTAGGAACTTCTACAACGGATAAGAACGATTGGAATGTTTCGGTTTCTTCTTTTGAAAGCGAAATGTATTTTTCCACATGGGCTATAATGGCATCGTTCATAAGGAGGATTAATTCTACCCTCTAAAAGTATCATTTTTGAAGTCAATAAACAACAAAGCGCATTGTATGGCTTGCGCTACAATGCACTTTTAATGGGAAAATTATTTATTTGATTGATTTTATAATGTTTACGGTCTTATATTCTGATTGATCTTAAACAAGTTACTGGGATCATACTTTCTTTTGATTTTAACCAAACGGTCATAATTATGTTTATAGCTCGCTTTTATACGTTCCTGGCCTTCATCCATCATAAAATTGGAATAAGCTCCCCCTGAAGCATACGGATGCAAGGCCTCGTAATAATCTTTACACCATTGTGTAATTTTATCTGCGTTTTTGGGATCTGGATCTACCCCTACGATCACCCCTGCGTATTTGGCATCCCTATAGGCCCAAGGGGTATCCTCCTTTCCAATCCTACTTGCTGCACCGCTTAAAGGGTAAAGATGCATTTGTGATAGGGGTGTTGGTATCTTGGAACCATATTCTAAATGTCCGGCCCTTATTTCAGGTCCTAATTTATTGAAGAAATCTGCACGCCAATACCATTGTAATCTTGGTGGAAAAAGGCCATCAAATAAGGTTTGTATGGATGGATAGGGCATTTCTCCTACGTGTTGAAATATCGGATTTTTGGCCAAAACGGGTTTAAAGAGTTCATCAAACTTATTGGGATGTCCGGTGTAGCACCATACAATGCCGCAAAACTTTTTGTTATGCAGTTCTTCCGGAAAGGGAGGTCCCGGAATCACCAAAGTAGCGATGAAGCCATTTAAATCTTCTGGCGCATCATGAATAAATTCATCATACCAAGCCATTATTTCCTCTGTTTTTTCAATAGGCCATAGCGTAGGCCCTCCAATGACAGTTTTAACCACGTGGGCTTGGAATTTAAAGGAAGTCACAATTCCAAAATTGCCTCCTCCCCCTCTAATGGCCCAGAATAAATCTGGGTGTTCCACAGAATTTACGGTGACAAAGGATCCGTCAGCCAAAACCATGTCGGCCTCCAATAGATTGTCAATGGTCAGTCCAAATTTTCGAGATAGATAGCCAACTCCTCCTCCCAGGGTCAGACCCCCTACTCCAGTTGTTGAAATGATACCAGCGGGTACGGCTAGTCCGAACGGATGGGTGGCGTGATCTACTTCCCCCCAGAGATTCCCGCCACCTACCCGAACTGTGTTGTCATTGATATTGACCCGTATTGATTTTAATCCGGAAAGGTCTATTACCAGTCCGTCATTGCAAAGCCCCAGACCACCACCATTGTGTCCACCTCCACGGATAGCCAATAAAATATCGTTTTCTCTTGCAAAATTTACTGAGTATATAACATCGGCCACATCCACGCACTTCACAATCATGGCAGGATATTTATCTATCATGGCATTATACACTTCTCGTGTCTCATTGTAATTTGCATCTGATGGAAATACAATTTCTCCCCTTAACAGGGCTTTAAAATCCTCGATTTTAGACGGAATTACGTCATCTACTGTATGTGCCATTTTTTTGTTTTTAAATATGTTATGTATTAGTAGTATTACACCTTGCTTACTATGTCAAGTTATCCGTCTTAATACCGCTATTCCTTTACCACCATTGGAAAGGCATCCAAGGGCTCCTCAAAGGCAATAAAAAGCACACAAGGACCCTCATCCCCACATCTTGCAACATGTGGCTTTTTGGCGGGACCAAAGGCGTAGGATCCTGTGTTCATCACTACTTCTTTTTCCCCATCATAGGTAACATACAATTTGCCAGAAACCAAGATCATCCGTTCGGCAGAATTGTGCCAATGTTTTGGTATATCGGAATTTGCTTGGACCTTAAAGAAAACATCCACGTTCTTTTTGGTTGGATCACCGTGCAAAACGGCTATTCCACAACCTTCTGGCATAAAAGGGGGACAAGGCCCCCATTGCAAATCGGCGTTGGTGTGGGATTGGACCAAAGACATTTCTGTGGCCATCTCGTTGGATTGTTGCCCGGTAATGGTGCCGCTGTAAAGTGTAAATACGAGCAACAACATGGCTGCTAAATTTAAAGATAGGCGCTTGCTTTTCATGATTGAAAATTTTAAGTTGTTGTATTGATTAGACTAAAATTATGATGGGGAACTATACACTCATGCGACCTTTAATAGGTTACAATGATGGACTATCTTATTAATTAAAACCAAGTCGAGCCCAATTGGAAAGGGCTGTGGGGGTACGTGGAGTAACTACTTAAAGATAAGGAGATAAAAGTACAGTGACTACCAATTTTGATTCAAAAAAGAGGAATTTTGAACCAGGTAATCAAATAACGGGTAAGAGGATCATGCTAGATTTTCCTGTAGATATTTGGAAGGCAGTATTCCAAAATTAGCTTGGAAGCATTTTGAGAAATAAGCAGGACTATTAAAACCAGTTTCAAAGGCAATTTCAGAAATGGAACCTTTCCTGTTATTTAATAATTGTAGGGACTTCTGTAGACGAAATCCTTTTAGGAAAATATTTGGGGATTGATTGGTAATCCCTTTCATCTTCCTGTAAAACTGTGATTTGCTATAGCCTAATTCGGTGCCAAAGGTCTCTACTTGAAAATCCGTTTTATGCCAAGTTTCATCTAAATAATCAATTAAAATATTTAAGAACCGTCCCTCGGCATTATTAATGGTTCTTACGGTTGAGAGATCTATTGCGTGGGCAGGATTTTCTTGTTCATAGAGCGATTTAACTTCGGTGGAGACTACAATATTTCCCTTTACAAAATTGGACATTCGTTGGGCCGACTTAACTGCAGCCTCAAAAATACCATCCTTTTCGGTCACGGGAACCCCTGCATCCAGTCCAATGGAAACCAATGTATTGGAATTGCTAAAATTATTTGACTTGTCTTGAATTTGCACGGCACACTCCATCGCTCTTGATACAGATTGGAAAGAGACTAACAATGATCCTGAATTTTTACGAACCAAATTACCATCGTTCGAGCCTATAATTTCAATAATGGAATCATATAGTTTTTGAAATTGGGTGTTTCCCATACCCCTAAGGCTATCTTTTAAATTTAAGGGTTTGAGGCCTACACTCATTATGGTCCTAAATGCGGGGTCGTTAATTACATGTGCCAATTCATTGGCCGCCTTTTCGGGATCTTCGATACGACCCAAAAAAGATGCAACAATAGCACTTTCTACTTCAATAATTTTATGTGGAATTTCACCATGTGCATGGTTGTGCATTTTTTCAATAGCTTCCTTGTTCGGGGCCTCTATTAAACAAAACGCCATTTTTCTTTGGTCGTCAAACCAATAGGTCAGCCCTTTACATCCAAAAAGGTGCTCTATTTTAATATCTTCTATATGCAATTTCGCAACATGCTCTGCAGTCACGGTTTCCGATACGTCATGGCGATCCATATAGATGGGCATAATCTTTATTTTCTATACAATGTAGTGATTTTTAGGCAGTTGTTTTAAATTTTCGGTATTTAATAAAAGATATGTTGTGGTAGATGTTTTACAATTCGGATAAGATTAAATGTGTAGTGGGCTCACCAAATTGCAATAACCTATCAATAAATCGCTGCAGGTGTATTTGGTCCTCCAAAAGCACGTGCATGCAAATATTAAATCCGCCGGTAATACGAAAGCCTTCTTGTATCTCGGGAAACAAATCCAATTGGTCAACAAATAGCTTCAATTTCCCACTATAAAGTTTAAAAAGAATAAAAACTTCAAGGCCGTAACCCAATTTCTTTGGGTTAGTTTTTAAACCATATCCTAAGATAACTTCAGTTTCTTCTAACTTTTGTATTCGTTCCCGAATAGATGAAGGAGAAAGCCCTATTTGTTTTCCAATCTCCACAAAAGATGTTCGGGAATTTTTCTCTAAAATCTCGATAATTTTACTATCTAAATGATCTACCATATAAAAAAGTGTTATAAGTATAAAAATACATTTTATTTTTGGCAGAATACCTGTTAGTTCATTTAAAGTATTGTTGTTAGTTTTTAAATTGGACTACTTTTAGGGTATGGATTCCATGTTGTTACTTCTAATATTGGGAACGTTTCTGGGATTTTTTATCCAGACCGTTATTGGCTTTGCAGGTGCTCTAGTTGCCCTGCCCATTCTTTTACTTGCAATGCCATTGCCGGATGCCATTGCTTATATTTCAATTTTTTATTTTATTTCAACTCCCGTATTTGTATACAGGGAGTGGAAAAACATGGATAAGGACATTCTTAAAAAATTAGCATTATCCTCTATAGTTGGCGTAATAATTGGTATTGTCATTTTATCCTACGGGCAGCCTTTGTTCCTTAAAAAGGCCTTGGGTGTTTTTATAGTTTTATTTGTGTTAAAAAGCTTAAGAAAGCAAAAGGAGACTAAGAGAGCATCAAAAATGGAGTATACATATGGGTTTTTGGGAGGTTTCTTTTCTGGGGTTTTCTCTACAGGTGGTCCCTTGTACGTTATGGTTGTAAAGAATGTTTCCCCTGACGTTAAAACGTTCAGGGCGACGATGTTTGGGATTTTGGGATTGGTAACCGTAGTTAGGTTACCAGTATTGGCCATAGGAGGTATATTAACAGTTAATCAACTTTACAACGCTCTATTTGTCTTACCTTTTTTTATTATGGCCTTGGTCCTTGGAAAAAAGGCGTATTTAAAAATGGATGAACAACTCCTTAAAAAAATTATTTTAGGATTGCTATTTGTTTCAGGGATAATGTTATTGGTATAAATTAATAGAAACGTCTATTTACTACTGTGGCTGTTCGTTTTTGGGTTCAATTTTTGTTAACCTGGAAATATAAAAGCTACTAATCACAATGCACAATCCACCAAAGAGGGTATTCCAAGTTAATTTTTCATCCAAAATAAAATAGCCCAGTAAAATTGCACTTACAACTTCCAGATACATTAGAGAAGTTGCCGTGGCCGCTGTTAGGTATTTTAGGCCAAAAAAGAACAGTTTAAAGACAACGATACCGATAAGGAAACCATACAAGATCCCTAAGCCCATGTGCTCAATTTTGCTCTCTGGGAGGGTAATTACAAACGGAAGAAACAAAAATGCGCCAACTATGTTTTGAAAGAAAATAAGTTGATCCTTGGTATAGTTTTCCGTTTCCGATTTAAAAATAACAACAGTAACCGCATAACCTACAGAAGCCCCAATGGCGGCCATCATACCAATAAAATCATCTGATTCAAAACTAAAGGGTTTGTTGGCATATGTAATAATAATCCCTGAAAAAGCGAGAATTAAGAACAGGATGTGGGCTTTACTTATTTTCACCTTGTATAAGAACGTTTCAATTGCTGCTACAAATATGGGATAACTGTAAAACAATACCACGGCATTACCAATTGAAGTATAGATAAAGGCAATTAAATATAAGTACATTCTAGCGGCATTTATGGCAGAGGCTAACAATACTTTTTTAGTATTTCCTTTAAATTGGAGCATCCCTTCCTTCCTTAAAACTGGTACTATAAATAGGATGGGTATTATGGCACGGAACCACGCAATGGATCCCGTTGTCATGCTTGACATGTATTTAATAAGAAGGCCATTGGTACCGGCAATAAGAGCGCATAGGACTACGGCATAAATGGCTTTTTTATTCATTATTAAATTTTGGATAAATAAACTTTTTGATAAAAAATTATATTCATTTAGGGCAAGGTGTTGATGGACCAAAGCCCTATAATAGGATGTGGCTAAAGTATTGATTGTTTCAGCTTCCTTTTTTAATGTGTTCCAAAATTCCCTTGGCCGCCATTTCCCCTGTGGTCATCGCTGCGTTTAATGATCCATATAAATGATGATCTCCTGCCAGATAAATACCTGACGACCATTGGGTTTGTTGAGGAGTCATTGAATATTGCAAATTGGCAAGTTGTGGCAGGGCCTTTTTAATCTGGTACCGCTTTAAAAACGATAGTTCAGATATACCGCAATACCGCTCCAATTCTTGAACTACCCTATCTAGAACATCCTTATCACTCAATTGGTGTTCCTTTACCAAAGTCACTGATAACAGTTCTCCTTCTCCACGATGTGCCATTTCTAAACTCGTATGGAAAAATAGGTTGTTGATAAGGGCATCTTTATCGGCTATCAATCCAATAAGTGGCCGGGGTATGATTCTTTTTGGACAGGTAAAATAGAAGGTTTCACACCTTTTCCAAGTAACAGTTTCCATTTTCATATCCCCTGTTAAATGGGAAGCATCAGTAGCTAATATGGTATAATGGCTAGGTAGCTCTTTGCCATCTGCCAAGATGAGCTTTCCTTCCAACACCCTTTTCACTGGGGTATTGAGCATGATGTTACTTCTCTTAAGCTTGGATGCAAGCTGCCCGGCAATTGCTCCTATACCAGCTTTGGGCAGTACGGCAAGTCCCTCTCCGAACATTTTATAGACAAATTGAAACATTCTACAAGAGGTCTCCAGATTAGGTTCTAAAAATATGCCACTAAAAAAAGGTTTGAAAAAGGAAGATATGATGTCATCGCTAAACCCCTTGTCCTTTAAATAGGTTAAGGTGCTTGTTTCTTTAGAAGCAAATATCTGTTCCATTGACATTGCTTTTAATTCACTATTGAGTTTGAGGATTTTAAATTTATCAGATACAGTGCCAATATCGGAAAGTAATGTGGGAATTAGAAGGGATACATTTCTTAAAGGATCCCCCAGTGTTTTGTTCTTGCCATCTTTGAAGACCACAGCTCCCGGTAGAAATTTCTGTAGAGCAAGAGATTCCATATCCAAATATTTTTTGGCCATAGGGTATGCGTCCAATAGGACCTGAAAGCCGTGATCTAATTGAAATCCCTCGTAAATATCTGTTTTAACGCGACCCCCAGCCCTATCAGTTGCCTCATATAATGTGGTTGAATACCCTTCCTTTTCCAAAACCAAGGCAGCAACAAGACCACTGATTCCTGAGCCAACTATATTGATAGTATATTCTGATTTTTCCATTTCACTTTTTTGGTAAAAATAAAGAATTGGTCGGGAAATAAGCTTTCCCTATTTCTTGGAAATTGATTTGGAGTGGTAAGAAAATGAGCATATGACTCTAATGAATTATCTTTGAACAAGATTTTAACATAAGACTGTAGCTAATTTCAACGTATGGATGGACTCACATTATTGACTTTTTTTTCATCCTTTTCCTTTTTATTTTGTGGTATTGGTTGTTTTTTCTCTCCGAGAA